>SLRB01000008.1 GCA_007131165.1 Bacteroidales bacterium
ACGGCAGCTATCCGCAGCGCCACATGCTCGCACACAGTCCGCAATTTATCCTCCACAGAAGCACCGGAAGCATCCACCACCGGCATAAACACCTCATCCACCCATTCCTTGCCCAGCGAACGCGGCCCCTCCATCCGGTAAAAATCAAGTCCCTCCAGCGCAGCCAGCAACTGCCGGTCCACCACCCCCGAAGCCGCTTTTGCACCATCCTTGTCGTACTCCATCCCAAGCAGCCGTGCTAACCGGTTAAGCACTATATTGACCGGGCAGATATCAAAAGCAATTCTTTTACCGCTTTCGCGGAAGGAAACGTTCGCGAACCCTCCCAGGTTGAGGCAGTACCCATAATGGCCGAAAAGCAGCTCGTCACCTATAGGCACCAGCGGGGCACCCTGACCCCCCAGCGCCACATCCAGGCGCCTGAAGTCTGATACCGTTGTTATACCGGTAACCGCAGCAATCTCAGCACCATCTCCTATTTGCAGGGTGATGCCCTTTTCCGGCCTGTGGAATATGGTGTGGCCGTGAGAAGCGATAAGATCCGGTTTAGGAAGCTGCCCCGGTGTGTTGTCTGAAGAAGGTTCGGCAAGGAAAGCCCTTACCGCCTCACCCGTAAACCGGCCAAAGTCCCTGTGTACCCCGGAAAGAGTGTAGCCATCGGCAGTCTCGGCGCCTGCAAGCCTTTCAGGCCAGTCCGTGCCGGAGTAGGAGAGGGATCGGGCTTTAAGTATTTCAAAACTCCATCTGACGTTATTATTCGAAGAGCTGCCTGCTCCGGGAGGCTGTTCAACCCTGGTAAAACGGCACAACGCCAGATCAAGTCCGTCGACCGATGTTCCCGACATCACACCCACTGCTGTATAATCTCTTTTAACAAATTCCATAATTTCACTATCATATGGTTAACCCGTGACTAAAGTTAATCAATATTGAGGAAACTGAAATGTTTTCAGTCCGGGATAGTAGTCCGGCAAGTATGTCTGATACGGGTAAAAAGGGTTTAATGCACCGGTCAGATCTCGTCTTCGTCAAAGAAGAGGTTGACCTGCTCAACGCCGGCAAGTCTTTTTATCTCCGAAACAAGATTGTTGCCCTTCTCTTCATCCTTTAGCTTTATGTAATAGGAGAATTCCATAAGCTCCTCTGGCTCCTGGCCCATAGTCTTAACATTGACCAGCTTGTGTTTCCTGCAGTAGATCTTAAGGATGTTCATGAAAGGGTTGTCGGAAACCTGGTCGCCCCGTGCCGTTATCTGCATCAGGAACTCCCTGTTCTGCGGCAGTGCAAAACTGAATTTGGTGATAACAAGATATACAATGCCAATGAACAAGGTTCCGAGCACAGCTACCGAATAGAGCTTTACGCCAGCGGCCAAACCTATTGACAGGGCAAAAAATATGAACATAATGTCGGCGGTGTCTTTCACGGCCGTTCGAAACCTGATGATAGACATTGCACCTACCATCCCGAATGCACGTGCCAGATTGTTACCTATCACCATTATCACGATAGCAGTGATCATGGTAAGCATAATGAGCGATATGGTGAAGGCAGCCGAATAATTCAGCCCCTTATAGGTATATTTATATAGCAGCGCGATAAAAATACCGCATATCATTGCAACAAAGACATTACCTATAACATCAGCCGCCGTGATGTTAAACATAAAAATATTCTGAAAATCATTCGCCATTACAAAACCTTCTGTTACTCAATTATCCGGTAAAATTACGTGTCAAACAGCTAATATGTTACAAGCACCTTTTCCCTGTTGGTATCAATACCGATAGTGTATTTTGAAAGAGCATCATTACGCAGCCGGAACTCCTGCACCACCGACCTCGCCCATACCGGCATATCATGCCTGAAGTACTTTATTTCAAGAATAAAATGATTCCTGAAAAGCAGCTTCAGCTTCTCTTCATCATACAATGAACTTACCGGGGGATAAAGCCTGCTCCTGATGTTCTTGTCAAAAGTTATCCTGACGCCCTTATCCAGTTTGCCAAAATATGCCTCCCTTTCATAAACAACAAGGCATGTAGGCACGAACTGCTTTTTCTTAACATGGTACAGGAATTTTGCCGCATTGGACGGATCATTATTATCCGTACCGTTAGAAGTGACATACTTGTTATAATTACCATGCCTCAGCAGATCATCCAGGTCGCTGAAGCGCACCTTTGACCTGTACTTTTTCTGCCGTGCCTGGATCTTCCTCTTGATCTCCAGTACCACATTGCTTCCGTTATCAGGCTTGTTATAACCCCTGATGCGGAATTTCCTTCGAAGCATTACCCCTTCATGTTTTTCGGCATAGCAGGAAAAGTTCCGGCTGTCAAAGTATATGCTCCTTACGGTATATTCGCGAATACCCTGGTCATTGAGGTGTGTGTACATATCGGGCTCCACAAAGGAGGAGATGCGCTCTCTCAGTGCATCTATCCTGTGGTTCGGAACCAGGTATTTACGCTCAACTCTAAGCATTGTCAATTCTCAAAAATAACCTTGAACATTCGTTTTAAATAATCCCATGCCGACACCTTGCCGCAGATTATCTCCGCCTGCACCAGCATGTTGGGTATAAACATATCCGTCTCCTCTTCAACGATTGCCGTAACAAAAACATTTTGCCTCTGGTCGATAAACTGCACAGTATTGTCAACATCAACCACCCTTGCCCTGTAAAGTGTCCTTCTTGAGTTGATCCTGATGTTAACAGGGTTGCCGTTTTCAATGTAGGCCAACTGGTACAGGTCGACCGGCAGCGATACAACCAGCCTTTCCATATCGGCCACCCTGATTATGGATTCAACATCCTGCTCCGGCCATTGTTGCCTTATTATGGTCCCGCTGAAAGGCGCCAGTATGTTGAATGCATTTATACGATCACGGGTCTGGCCGATCTGCCTGCGGTAATTCTCTATATTTGCCCGTATAAGCTCCTGCTCCTCAGGCTTTGAACCTGTTGACACCACCTCAAGCACCGACCGTGCTATGTTCATGTTCTGCTCCTTTACCAGGTAGTCGTTCAGGGCCAGTTCCCATGCTTCATCAGCTATAACACCGGTCTTGTGCAGAGCCTCCATCCTTGTCACCAGCCTTTTTTGCGTTTCGTACTCCCTTTCAGAGAGCACCAGCCTTTCCCTGGCGGCGTTTATCTCTTCCTGCTTTTCCCCCGAAAGGGATATCTCAAGAAGCCTCTCCTGCTCTTCGAGCGCTCCCGTAAGCGAAAGCAAACGGCGTTTTTCCTCCCATGACCTTATATAGCCGACAGTATCACCCATGTTGATGGCCCTGGTTGCAAAGAGATCCTCATTTACAATAAATTCTGCATGATCTCCACGCTGGAACTCCAGCACGGAGTAATAGGATATCTTATTGGTAAGATGGTTCTTTTCGGTGTTAAGTACAGTCCCGTCAGACAACCTGTCAAGCCGCCATTCCCTGGCAGGCATTATCACACCTTTGGTGTTGATGTTATAAGGTATTTCAACATAGACGGCTGCAACAAGAGTAACTCCCGCGAACAAAAAAAACAACGCCAGTCTCAGAAGGATCTTCATTAATATACTTTTATCAGGGAATTTCAGGATCACCCGGCACATAGGTTACAGGGCAACCTGCCTTCAATAAAATTCACCAAAACTAACAAAAAAGAATTAATATATAAATAAGAAACTGTTAATATTGAGTTAATGTATGACACACCTGTAATTAAATATCTTTTGGCAAACTGCTGTTTGCCGGAACTCAGCAGCTAAGGCCGTTCTTTATCTTATAATAACGACCCTCCTGCTAATATTGTAGCGCCCGTATTGTATTTCCAGCATATAGATACCCGGATCAATACCATCGAGACTTATAGAACCTGTTGTATTGTCACCAGGGGCCAGTGTTTTTTCAGCAACTTTGCTTCCCCCGGTATTGTATAGCGACAATATTGCCACATATTCTATATTTTGCATGAATTCCACCCATAGGATATTTCTTGCGGGGTTGGGGTATATGTTTACCTCAAGGTAATTGTTCAATTCAAATTCAGCATGTATTGTCCTGTCATCCAGTATATGGCTGAAAGTGTGGAAATATACGAAGTTTCCCTGTGCCTCTGGTATTGTGTCGCCGTCAACAATAAGGTTGCTTATGTGGTATCCGTTACCTGCCCTTATTTCGTAAGTCTTATCGGATCCCTGGTAAACGGTGTACGTTCCAGTAGGATCTATGGTGCCCCCCTCTCCGGCCGAAGATGTTATCGTAACCTCCAGTGCCTGTTCTGCCAGGGCAAATATGCCGGGTGAAGTAAATGGGATGGTTGAACGTATTTCTCCGGCAAAGCCTTCGCCACCAAGGTTTTTCCAGGCGCCGTTGTCTGTTTTTGCCATCCGGAGAAGATCTTCATCGGTCTGCAGGTTCGCCTGATCGTAATTTGCAGCTGCATATGCCGCACCTATATGATAATCGCCAAGTATATCAAGGGTGTAATGGAAATCGTCGAATACCCTGAGCAGTCCACCGGGAAGATCGTGCTCACCTGGAGCTTCATTGAACAGCTCAGCAATATAAAGCACCTTGTTGGTGTTCACATGTACGGTTTCAATAGATAGCGGGTTGAAATAATCATTGTCACCAATCGGGAAAATGACCTCCCGCGGTTCAATGTTGTCGAAATATATACCCAACGGCCCGTCAATAAAGCTGTGGGGGCCGTATCCCGATATGGTTGCATTTATTCCAAGTTTCGGGAGACTGTTTTCATTGACCAGGATCCTGCCGGTTTCAAACAGGAGGTTTGTCCCCACCTGCACTATACCGTCAATTCTGAGGTTACCGGGATTATCGAGTGTGAGGTTCTCGAAGTGAATTATACCCGGTATCCGGATCTGCTGCAGATCATCGCCATTGAACAAAATTCTGTTAAGCGTATCGACGGTCCCTTTAAACCCATTTTCGATAATGAGATTTCCACCTATTATAACCTGGTTGTTGTAAAAACGAATTCTTCCTGAAGCGGTTGACTCAAAAACCAGATCACCCTTAACGGTAAAACGGTTGTTGCCGCCGTCCCTGAAGCGGTATTCACCACCCTGGTTTGCCGCCCTTACAACAAGGTTGTTAAGACCGGCAACAGCACTGGAGTTGTTGCTGCCGGAATCCCTTATATTGAAGTTGTTACCTTCGCCTGCCCCCCTTACTATTCCCTCCTCGAAGTCTGCCAGGATAAGAGTACCTGTAAAATCATATGAAGTTGCATCACCTGCAATATTAACGCTGTTGCCGGCATAGATGTCAATACCCGAATCTTCGAACATGGCGCCGGCACCCATGTTGAGGGTAAGCTGGTTGTCGGAGGCAAGTATGGTGCCGCCGTTCTCATCTGAAAAGCTCACTTTGCCGCCGGACTTGTCAAATGTAATATTGTATCCTCTGACGATATTGCCGTTACCGCTTATAACCTGATCGCCGCTGCCGCTGAATTTCAGATCATACCTGACAGCGTCCCTGGCGTCAGGCATCTGCACAGTACCTTCAAGGGTCAGGTCGCCTCTGATTTCGATATCACCATCCTCCTCAAAAGACGGGTCGATACTGTTAATTTTTAGGTTGTGGTAAGAGGCATATGGAATAAACGGAGCTTCATTAGATATGATTACGCCGGACCCTGTTTTCAGATTGTTTAACCTGGGCAACCCGATACCAGCAAGCTCGAGGGTAGCGTTCTCCATTACATCGACAACAGCATTCATGGGTGAATTGACTGTTAGTGTCATATTATTTATATCATCGCCTACAATCACCCTGGAGTCGATTCCGGTAACATCCCACGCTGAATTGAGATCAGTCTCTTCCCTGTTGTTAACATAGAACAAGGCAGTATGCAGGTGGAATGAACCGGGATTATCGCCGCTGCCGTCAGGTTCACTGCCCCATGTTGACAGATCTGCAAGATCGCCATCAGGCTTGCTGTAAAAGTTATATTTGAGCGGCACCCCGTGCAGGCTGAAGTTGTTGAATGTTACCCGGTTCTCATCATCTTCGGTTTCTTTTAAACCGTCAAAGCGAATCCTGACCATAAAGCCGGGGTTATTTTCAGCCTCATCAACAGATGAAAAGTCTACCTCAAACAACTGGTAAATATCCTGGAAGATGTGCAACGTGTCATTATCAATCCCCGAGCTGGTCCATGAAACCTCATCCTCACCAAC
>SLRB01000110.1 GCA_007131165.1 Bacteroidales bacterium
GTCATATAGGCAACGATATAAGGCTGAGAAATAGTCTGTCCATATCCTATCGGCATCGGCCCGTCGTCATAGGCACGTCTCTGTTGCGCACGGGGCACGAAAAGGTGACGTTCCACATTTTGCATTGCCCGTATTGTAGGCTGATGCCCGATACCCCTGTCTATAATCTGCCGTCTAACCATATTTTCCCGCAAACGGTCGTAGTTTTGGGAATAACTAACAGGTACTGCGAGGATTACCAGCATCACAAATACTAATAGTCTCATAGCTATTTAGTTTAGTTTGTCAGAACTAAAAATATAAAAAACAGGGCACAACACCAAGAATGTGCAATAAACAACATCCGGGCGTAAATGCGCACTGATCATTCGGTTTTTTTTTATTTCTTTGTAATTATAATTGATCATTCCTTTGCAAAACCTATTTTAATCAACAAATAATTGAAGACTAATATTGCCCTTTCGGGGAATGGCTCGATAATTAACGGTCCCTTACCGGCATAACCACAAAAATTAACCGCTATAAAACCTATCATTATGAAGAAGAAAACTGTATTACTAACGGCAATCCTATTTCTAATTGCAATTACTATGGAAGCACAAGAAGGAAGAGACAGAGTTACCGAGGTTCACGAACCGGTTCCTCCGGTTGTTACTCCAGGTACAGGAACAGCTCCCCCGTCAGATGCCATTGTGTTGTTTGACGGAACCGACCTCTCAAACTGGGAGAGGATGAATGGTGAACCGGCGCCATGGACAGTAAGTGATGGTGCAATGACTGTCGTCCCGCGTTCGGGAGACATTCAGACAAAACAGGGTTTTGGCGATGTCCAGCTCCACATCGAATGGCGTGCACCTGCTGAGATAAGAGGTGAAGGCCAGGGCCGGGGCAACAGCGGCGTTTTCCTTATGGGCAGGTATGAGGTCCAGGTGCTTGACTCTTATGATAACCCTACTTATCCTAACGGACAGGCAGCATCGGTCTACAAGCAGCATATCCCGCTGGTAAATGCCTGCAGAGAGCCCGGCGAGTGGCAGACATACGACATCATCTTCATGGCCCCCAGGTTCAATGAGCAGGGACGTGTAACACATCCGGCAAGGGTAACGGTCATACATAACGGGGTACTTGTTCAGAATAATGTTGAAATATGGGGTGATACCGAGTGGATCGGACTTCCTACATATACAAAGCATGAGGATAAACTTCCTCTCAGGCTCCAGGACCATGGCGACCTTGTAAGCTTCAGGAATATATGGGTGAGAGAACTTTAGTGCATCTTTCAATAATCTTCCCCTCCGGGCACTTTCATTTCGCGGCTATGCACTTCCCGGAAGGTATATGTAGTTAAGATAGCTCCTGGAAATCCCCAAACGGTCAGTTACCGTTTGGGGATCTTTTTAACATAAATACAGACAATTATGAGCTCATTATCAGGTAAAACGGCAATTGTAACCGGCGGCACCAGCGGTATGGGAGAGGGGGTCGCACTGAAATTTGCTGAAGAGGGTGCCAATGTGCTTATTAGCGGAAGGTATGAAGAAAGGGGAGAATCAGTTGTGCAAAAAATACTGAAAAAGGGTGGTTCAGCTTTTTTCAATCCCGGCGATATTTCCACATCAAAAGCAAACAAGAAGCTTGTCGAATCTGCTGTTTCCCATTTCGGACAGCTTGATATTCTCGTGCTCAGCGCAGGCAGGCTTGGATTGGGAAAAATTACGGAATTACCTGAAGAGGAGTGGTTAAGAACGATAGATGTCAACCTCAATTCAGCATTTTATATCATGAGATATGCTATACCTGAAATGCTGGTAAACGGCGGGGGAAATATTGTAATAATAGGCTCAGTAGCTGCTTTCCATGCATTCCCAAGCCATGCGGCATATTGCGCATCTAAAGGTGCACTGATCTCACTTGTCAGGCAGGTGGCAGCTGATTACGGCCCTGAAATCCGGATCAATCTTTTATGCCCGGCACAGGTTGACACCCCCCTGCTGCGTTCATCTGTCAAAGCTTTCGATAACCCCGAAACCATCATCAGGCAGACCGAAGCAAAACTGCCTATGAAGAGGCTTGGAACAACAAACGACATTGCAGATGCCGTTCACTTTCTTGCCTCTGATTCATCTTCATGGATAACCGGCTCATGCCTGACAATTGACGGAGGATTTTTATGTACCTGACCAGTTTTTTCAGCCTCCGTCACGGCCAGATTGCCAATAGTGCAGATTAGCAGGCAACAGAGCTCTGCCTCTATACCTCACTTCTGAAAAGCGGATCAATCTGCAATGCTTTCTGACGGAGCGCATCCTCCTGGCCTGCGGTGAGCGGCCTGAAATGATGCACCCGGTCCATGGCCTTAATAAACAGACTCATGTTACCCGGTGGTATGACCGACGAAACCCTCCGCGAAAGCGAAAAGGCAAGTGCCTGGTCAAACAGCTCATCATCCATCACCGGTTTGTACCACACGTTGGAAAAAAATCTCTCTTCTCCAGATCTTAAGCCTCTTTCTGCCAAAGATTTAAGCACAAGTATGCCAAGGTTCCTCTCGACCGCCTTTTCATAGACACGGGGGCCGAAATTGCCGCTGTGCCAGCATGCAAAATTTATGGGGAACATTACCGTGTCAAAATCAAATTTTTCAAGGGCCAGCAATGCCGCCTCTTCAGTATGGGCTGAGAAGCCGATCAGTCTGACCTTCCCCTGCTCACGTGCCCGGAGAACAGCCTCCATCGCACCTCCCGGGGCAAATGAACGTTCAACATCCTCAATGCTGGTGAGTGCATGGAGCTGGTAAAGGTCGAAGTAATCAGTGCGCAGTTTATCAAATGATTCCTGCATCTCCTTCTCAACCCCGGCCCTGTCACGCTGAGCGCTTTTACAGGAAAGGAAACACTTTTTCCTGTATGGTTCCAGGGCAGGGCCCATCAGTTCCTCTGCATTGCCATATGATGGAGCAACATCATAATAGTCAATACCCGCTTCGTAAGCCCTTGCAACTATATCGTTGCAGGCATCCTGAGGCTCATTGTTAAGCATTATGCCGCCAAATCCGATTGCCGATATTTCTTTTCCCGACCTTCCGAGGATTCTCCGGGGTGCCGGCCTGTCGCCGAACAGGTTGACAGAAGCCCACAGTGAGCCGAATGACATCGTCATTAATCCACCGCCCACCACACTGTTTTTGATAAATTTTCTTCGTTTCATTCTGCAGATGTGTTTGGTTCTACAATAAAATAAGACCTCAAAATATCCGGATATAAAAAGATATGATACTTTATCAGGCTGTTTCCGGATGACTGCCGCTCTGACATGTTGCCTTCTACCGGTCCGCTTTAAAAGAAAAGATGTACGCTTCAGGTATTTAGAAACTGCCTTAATACATACTGAAGAATTCCTCCATGCCTGTAATAGGCAATCTCTATGTCCGAATCAAGCCTTGCCCGTACACTGAAGCCTTTTTCTGAACCGTCATCCCCTGTAGCTGTAACTTTCAGAATCTTGCCGGGAGTTATGCCCTCAGCTATTCCTGTTATCGAAAAATGCTCACTGCCGGTAAGACCCAGGTTTTCTGCGCTTTCTCCTTCAATGTATTGTAGCGGCAGAACACCCATTCCCACAAGGTTGCTTCTGTGTATCCTTTCGTAACTCTCAGCCACTACAGCCTTTATTCCCAGAAGGAATGTGCCTTTTGCAGCCCAGTCCCTGCTTGAACCGCTGCCGTATTCCTTTCCGGCAATGACTATCAGTTGTGTATTATCTCTTTGATAAAGCTGTGCAGCCTCAAATACACTCATCTCCTTGTTTGCGGGGAAATAGGTGGTATACCCACCCTCGGCAGAAGCAAGCTTGTTTCTTATCCTTACATTGGCAAACGTACCCCTGATCATTATTTCGTCATTACCCCTGCGGGATCCGTATGAGTTAAAATCTTTCCTTTCCACGCCACGTTCGAGTAAGTATTCCCCTGCAGGAGTCCTGGTGCTGAAAGCTCCGGCAGGAGAAATATGATCGGTTGTAATGCTGTCGCCCAGGAAAAGCAGTGCCCTTGCTTTTTCAATATCGGACAAATCACCCGGTTTTGGGTCAATATCCTTGAAAAAGGGAGCCTCCTTTATGTAAGTTGACGCATCATCCCATTGGTAAACTTCTTCAGTCGGAACCTCCAGGCTTTTCCATATCCGGTCGCCCTCGAAAATTTCGCCGTAATTTTTTCCAAAATCTTTTTGGGAGAGCACAGATGCCATTGTTTCATTTATTTCATCTGCAGTTGGCCAGAGATCTCCGAGGTAAACCGGATCCATATTGGGATCCCAGGCAACCGGTTCATTTACAAGGTCAATATCAACTCTGCCGGCAAGTGCATATGCCACGACCAGCATAGGCGACATGAGATAATTCAGTTTTACCTGCGGATGCACTCGAGCCTCAAAGTTCCTGTTGCCCGAGAGCACCGATGCAACTACAAGGTCGTTTTCATCGACGGCTTCGGAAATATGGGAAGGCAGCGGCCCTGAATTGCCAATGCAGCTTGTACAACCGTACCCCACAACATGAAACCTTAGTGCTTCGAGATCATCCAGCAGTCCGCTTTTCGCCAGGTAATCGGTTACCACTTTCGACCCGGGGGCAAGTGAGGTCTTTACCCAGGGTTTTGTCTGGAGCCCTTTCTCCCTGGCTTTCCTGGCAATCATTCCTGCCCCGATCATAACGCTGGGGTTGGATGTGTTGGTGCATGAAGTGATGGCAGCAATCACGACTGATCCGTCGCTGATGGTATATTTTTCATTTTTGATCTTTACCTCTACTGTCCTGAGGCCATTATCTTCGCTTGATGTTTTAACCTCTGCCGGTCCGGACGGTATCGCGGTTTCCTGCGGTACACTGCCACCTTCTCCTTTCCACCGGTCAATTTCGCGTTCTTCGATGGCTACATATGACCTTTTGAAGTCTGCTTCCAGCTGCTGCCTGAATGTTTTGTCGGCATCCCGCAAAAGTATCTTGTCCTGGGGTCTCTTTGGGCCGGCAATGGTGGGTTCGACACTTGCAAGATCAAGCTCAAGGACATGAGAATATTCAATCTCCTCTTTGCCGGTACGCCACATCATGTTTGCCCGGCAATAATCCTCCACAAGACTGGTCTGATCATCAGGCCTGTTTGTCTGCTTCATATATTCAACTGTTCTGCTGTCAACCGGGAAATATGTGACAGTACACCCGAACTCAGGTGACATATTGGATATAGTTGCCCTGTCGGGTACGGAAAGATTGTCAAGGCCGTTACCAAACACCTCAACAAACTTTCCCACAACCCCATGCGACCGGAGCAGGCTGGTAATAGTCAGCACCATATCGGTTGCAGTGGTTCCTGCAGGAAGTTTACCAGTAAGCTTCAGCCCTATTACTTCAGGCATTATAAAATATACAGGCTGTCCTAATATTGCAGCTTCAGCTTCAATTCCACCAACCCCCCATCCGATAACTCCGATACCGTTAACCATCGGTGTATGGCTGTCCGTGCCCACGAGGGTGTCGGGAAAGACCTTGCCTTCCCTGGCAATAACTCCACTGGCAAGATATTCAAGGTTAACCTGGTGGCAAATACCAAGTCCGGGAGGCACTACTGAAAAATTATCAAACGATTTCTGTGCCCATTTCAGGAACTGGTACCTTTCTTTGTTACGTTCGTATTCCTTTTCAACATTACGCTGGTATGAGTAGCTGGTCCCGAAAAAGTCAACCTGAACAGAATGGTCTATAACAAGATCGACTGGTATCAGCGGATTAATCTGCGCGGGATCCTTGCCTTTCCTGGCCATCTCGGCCCTGAGTGAAGCGATATCAACAACTGCGGGAACACCTGTAAAATCCTGCATCAGCACACGTGCAGGCTTATAAGGTATATCAATGTCAGAAGGCCCGGGTTTCCAGCCAAGAAGTGTGTTTATGTTCTCTTCTGTTATTCCGAAACCGTCATAATTGCGCAGCGCATTCTCAAGCAGTATCCTGATGGAGAAGGGGAGATGTGAAACCGGATGCCCCTGCTCCTCGAGTTTCCGGAGACTAAAAAACTCAAACCGGCCCATAACGGTATCCAGAGTCTCTGTTATTGCAAAAGGAAGTTTAGCCATATCTTTATTATTTTGGTAATCCAAAAATAATGAAACAAACCTTTTTAAAAAACAGCAGGA
>SLRB01000252.1 GCA_007131165.1 Bacteroidales bacterium
CTTACTGGATTATTATGATGAGGTAAGAGTTGTGAACTAAGGAACCGCCGTATACGAGAACCGTACGTACGGTGGTGTGAGAGGTCGGAAAATAAAATAGGAGGAAAACTATTTTACTTTCCTCCTACTCGATTTAAATATAAATTATCTTTGTTCAAACCGGTAATTGCATTATCCATGTTATTTAACCAGGCGGGTTTAATCATTTTTTTTGCCATTTCAATTATTTTATGCTCCTGTGATAAAGTATCAGAAGAAGACGATTGTCCATTGCAATGTATTCCGGCAAATCCTGATATTCCCGGCACAGGCGACCCTACTCTTGAATGGGTTACTCCTGTAGCAGGGGGAACTCGTACTGAACATCATGTATTTTGCAGTGGAGCCGCACAAACAGAGGTGAGTTATCACATTTATATACCCGAAGCCTACAATACCCAGCCATCACAAAAATTTCCGGTGATGTACTGGCTTCATGGTAGCGGACAAGGTCCGGTCATTAGTGGCATACCTTTTCTCACAGATTACTTTGACAATGCTATCAGTGAAGGATTGATACCACCCATGCTTATTGTCTTTCCCAATTCGCCTGTGCGTTCTCTGGGTGACAGAAATATCATCACCATGTGGGTTGATTCAAAAGATTTAAAAAGTCCCGTAGAAACGGTGGTTATAAAGGAACTGGTACCCCACATAGATGCTACGTACCGCACTGTAGCCTCAAGAGAGGGA
This sequence comes from Bacteroidales bacterium, assembly GCA_007131165.1. GTDB lineage: Bacteria > Bacteroidota > Bacteroidia > Bacteroidales > PUMT01 > PXAP01. The sequence goes on from SLRB01000252.1 coordinate 733, forward strand.
AGGGCTCTCGATGGTTTCAGTATGGGGGGGGTATGGAGCTGCAAGGCTGGGTATTCCGAATGACTTTATCGTTGGAGAGGATATACCGCACGATCCTGTTCAATTACTGGAATTTCTGGGTGAAGAAAACCGGGCATTCTACCGGAAGGTTTTTGGTTCCTTGTGATATATAGTAATCTGTTATGCAGGTTATTTCAAATACGGTACAAATACACAAGAACTCCCGGACAAATAGATGTCCGGGAGTTGAATGCCTTCAAAGTAATGATCTAATGAAAGTCGTGCCTGAAGATTTGGTGACCGAATCAGTTAACCGCCGGAGTGATGACCAGCTTCCTGAAATCAACAGGTCCGTGATCACCCTGCAGCATTATTGGCCCGGGTTCTCCCTCATTACTGTCCAGTGAGCCGCCGGTTATTCCGGGTATTGGCCTGTTTGATATAACCTCAATGCCGTTATGTACCACTGTTACATGCCTGCCCACCAGTGTGATCTCAAAGGTTTGCCATTCTCCTGCTTTTTTGGCGGCATTAACTGAAGGCTCAATGAAACCGTATACCCCGCCTATGATCAGGTCGCAAATATCCCGTCCGTAATTATCTTCGATCTGTACTTCATAACGGCCGCGAAGATAGACGCCGCTGTTGCTCCCTTCCGGATACCTGAACTCAACGCTGAGTTTGAAGTCATCAAATTTTTCTTTGGTAACCAGGTTACCGCCTACCGCCTCATTGACCAAAACACCGTCTATCATCCTGAATTTATTGTTATCGGGAATGACCCATCTTGACATATTATCATCCAGCAGGTTTTTAGGAGTACCCCATACCGGTGGTTCTGTCCTTGTAAGATCTGGTGCACGGACACCTGTCCAGTGAAGTGTATTTCCGTCAAGGACCTTGAAGCCGGTCAGTTTGTCGTCGTTAAGGGTAAATTCAAAATAGATATCATCAATATCCATCCACTGTGGCGGAATGGTAAAGTGATATTTCTGCTCCTGGCTCGAATAATGGACCTCTGAAACTGGGCGTGCGCTTCCTTCGTAACCCACATAATAACCTATCAGGGTGGCGAAACCTGATCTTCTCACTTCAAGCCATCCTGGAAAACCTGCTGCATCCATCAATCCGTGACGGAAAAGTCCGAGTCTCTCCAATTCCGCATCTTCAATAACTACAGTAAGATTCCATCTTCCAATTATTTCCGATCCATCTTGCGGCGATTGTGACAGGGCAGAAGCCTGAACAGCAAGGGCGAGTAAAACGATCAACAAAGTGCTTTTTAGTGCTTTCATAGTGATTAATAGTTATTTAATGTAATGTGATTCTCTGTCACTGACAAATTTAATAATTATCAAGAATAATATGTATAAATTTCATGAATTGAACCGGGCCATTTTTATAATCTTAGCTCATACTGCAATGATTGCTGAATAGAGGGATTGATCTCCAGTCAATATCAAATGCTTTTTCAGTAGAAATTGGCATAATTGGCAGGATGTAACAATATTGGTTTTGAAAACTAAATCCGCAGAAGTCAGAAAACAATACTCAGATATTGCTAATTTGATAAACCAGACTTGTTCAGATTGAACTTATGAAGGTTATTCTATTCTCCCTTTAAGCATTGTAATCGAAAGCGGGGGGAAAGAGTATGTTACCTGGTTACCCCTGGCCCTGATCTGTGGCTTCTCAACGGTTTTAACAACCTCATTGTCGAAGTTATTAACTGCCTTGATATCGGGACCGGTAATCTCATAAACAGTTAAATTATCAACGAAATTGCCGGTCTGCGATATTATATCTGTCCGGATAGATTCATTTTTGTGCCGGTTCACTACGGCAATTACAACTTCGCCGTTATTATGTGTAGCAGATACATCCAGGTAGGGGAAAGAGTTCCTGCCCGCCTCTGAAGCAGTTGAACCGGTCAGGTCAAATTCCTCGCATTCTACAAAAAGATCAAGTGAAACGCCATGAGCGTTATTGGCAAAAAGTTCCAGGGGGAAGTAAATGGTTTGCCGGAACAGGTCGGTTTCATTGGTAAATACAGGTGCAATTACATTAACCAGCTGGGCCATATTGGCCATCTTTATGATATCGGCATTCCTGATAAAGCCATTTAAAAACCCGGCAATAACCAGCGCATCTTCGAAGTTATAATGTTCTTCCAGGGCCCGGGGACCGGTACCGGCTTCACCACCCATTGTCCTGTACCATACATTGTATTCGGTCCATGCAATATATATCGGGTCCCTCGACCCCCTGTTTGCATGCTGCATTTCCCTGTCTATCATACCCCTGACTATCCTGGTGCGGTGCTCCATAATATGGGGTGTAGCAACGAAATTATAATAGTCGTTTGTCCTGTTTCCTACATATGTGTGCAGCGCGATATAATCTGCGTAATCTCTCAGTTCCCGGAGGACAGTGCTGTTCCAGTGATCGGGATCGGAATCACCACCGTAACTGGATGACCCGGCAGCAACTATTTTTATACCCGGATCAGTCCATCTCATGAGTTTAGCCGCTTCGCGCGCCTTCTTTGAATAATCTTCAGCATTTAATGCACCCATCTGCCACCATCCATCCATCTCATTTCCCAGGGCCCAGTACCTGATATTATGAGGCTCGGGATAGCCGTGCTTCCTTCTCAGTTCGGCATAATAGGGCCCCTCTTTTATATTTGTGTATTCTACCCAGCGACGCGCCTCTTCAATTGTACCTGTCCCCATATTTACTGTAAAAAAGGGTTCGGCGCCCAGGCGTCTGCTCCATTCTGCAAACTCATTGGTTCCAAACTTATTTGATTCCAGCACATTCCATGCGAGCTCCATACGGGGAATCCGCTCTTCTTTAGGACCTACACCATCCAGCCAGTGATAGTTGGATACAAAGTTACCACCGGGATACCTTACAAGCGTTACATTCAGGGCCCTGGCGGCTTCCAAAACATCCTTCCTGAAGCCCATATCGTCTGACAGTGGTGAATCCGGGTCATATATCCCGCCATATACACACCGGCCGAGATGCTCAACGAAATTTCCGTAGATATTGGGATTAACCTCGCCAATGATGCGGTCGGTATCGACCTTGATACGTGCATTTTGCGAAAAGAGGGGCGCTGCAGCCAGAATACCAGAAGCCGCAATTAAAGTTAAAATTTTCGTGGGTTTCATTGTTTAAAAGAGTTTTTAGGTAGTCAATAATATCAAGCGGAATATCAAAATAGAAAAGAAATATAAAAAAAAGAATATAATTACCATTATTATATCTAGTTAAAATTCTCATTGCGAAGCTAAAATCGGAATTAAAGCCTCTTATTCTGGTGGTGGATAGTCCGATTTTGGCCAAATATTTAAAGATTAAACAGGGTCTTCAGGTTAGAGTATAAACCGCGTGCTTGTCAGTGTTTTACTAAAATCTTTTCGGTTTATGATAAAATTTTACCAACTTGCCAGTTACCCCAAAAATCCCTAAATTGCTCCATGAAGAAAAGTTTATGCAGGGAGGTTCCGATGGTTATTATTTAGGGTTTTCCGGATATCCCGATGTAGAAGAAAACATTATCTTTTATGCACATTAAAAAGCCCAGCTTCAAAGAGATCCGCCTCAGGTTCCTGAGCGTTTCAGTTGTTGTGACTCTGCTGGCCCTTATGGTTCTCCTTGGCCTGACATATCTTAACAGGACCGGCATCATTTATTTGCCTGACACAGCTAATTCAATCATTGAGAGTATAACACTTGTGATAGGGACCTTTTTTGCTGCCAGTTTGCTTTTACGCCTGTCAATAAAGAGGGTGTACAAACTCTTTGACGAACCTGAGGAAAGGATTTTTTACTCCAAAATATACAGCTGGACGTTATACGGCATAGGTGTTTTCGTTATCCTTTATCATTTCGGGGTTTCACTGGGCAATATTACGATATTTGTCGGTTTGCTGGCTACGGGACTTGCTTTTGCCATAAGAGACGTGCTGCTTTCGTTTTTTGGCTGGATCATCCTGCTTCGAAAGCAGCCTTTCCGAATAGGAGATTATATCCGGATTGGCGAAGATGAGGGGAAGGTCCTTCATATCGGAACGTTCTATGTGCTGCTTGACAGGACACATGAGCTTCCAGATCAATACACGAGGGTTCCCAACAGGCTCTTCCTCGAAAAGAGTATAGACAAACTGGGTAAGGATACTTTACAGGAGCAGCTGTATTTCCAGTTGTCACAAATACCCGGCAACAGTAAAGAAATTGAGCAGTACCTGATAAATGATATTTCTGATGTCAGGGGGATAGAGGGTCATACCCTGGTTTATATTGAAATGAGAAATGAAAAGCTATACCTGGTGGTAAAATATCTGGTTGGCTTTGAAAGGAGGCAGGAGGTCCGGTCGGAGGTGATAGAGAGGGTTTTCGGCAAATATGGTGATGTTATCTTCCTTTCAAAGGCGTAGAATTTATTAGAGAATCCAATGTAATACAAACCTTAACTGAATACGCAATGAGAGAAAAGAACCTTGTATATCGCGGAAAATCCAAAGATGTTTATGAAATAGCCACCGGGGAGCATGCAGGCAAATACCTGCTGCATTATAAGGATGAGGCAACCGGTTATATTGAAAATGGGAAACCTGTTTTTGATCCCGGCTACGATACCGTGGTTGGCGAAATTCCGGGTAAGGGTGCAATTGCCTGCAGGTTTGCCACTCATTTTTTCAGGCTCCTCCAGGAAAAGGGCATCCCTTCTCATTATATCGATACGGTGAGCGATACTGAAATGGTTGTTGAGCCTGCCGATCCACTGGGACTTCCGGCTGCAGATCCTGAGTTTGATGGCTCGGCGCCACTGCTGAACCTGGAATTCACATGGAGGAACAATGCCACCGGCAGTTTCTGGAGAAGGTATCCTTTTGTGAGGCCCTGCATGAACATACACAAGGTGGTTGAGGCATGGACAAAGGGTGATGTTGACGTGCTGATCTCGTTCGAAGCGCTTGAGGAGACCGGGGCCATGAGTCGTGAAGAGATTTCCGGGAGTGTTGAGCTTGTTAAGAATATTGCCTCTATTGTTTCTGAAGAGTTCGCATCTAAGGGCCTTCATGTGATTGACGGCAAGTTTGAACTTGGAAGGCTCAGACATGGCGATGGCAAAATAGTTATTATTGACGAGATCTCACCCGATGTTCTCAGGGTATGCAAGGGGTATTCGCCCGACAGTGAGGGTGATTGTACCATTTACCATGATTGTACGGTTACGGCTTTTACAGGTGGAAAGAGGACTATAAAGAATAAAAATCAGGTCAAAGCTTCTGGTTTTGTAGATATCTTTTTATAAAAATTTAATAATTTTAATTATGTCAGGTATATTTGAAAAGATCAATATGACCCCAAAACAGGTAATAAATATTATTTTGCTGCTGTTGCTGCTGATCTTCATAGTGCAGAACGTTGAAGCCGTAAGGGTAAAGTTTCTGTTTACCGGGTTCGACTTGCCTCTTATCATCATCATTGTCATTTCTTTTTTCATCGGGTTTCTCACCTCAAAGGCCTTCTTTTCGAAGAAGACGAAAGTAAAGGAGGAAGAACCCGGCAAGGAGGATAGGACATAATCATAGTGGAATTTTTCTGATCAGACACAATCTACTCTGGTGAGTCTGGAAGAGAGCGGATTAACACAGTTCAAGCCTGAATGACCCGTAATGAAGCCGGTTGACTGGAAACAAACATGATTGATCCGGCATGCAGCTGGTTGACCGGGGATGGAACCGATTAATCGGGGAGGAGTATCTTAAATCTGGAATGTGCTTCATTAAACGGCGGGTTGGCAGAGCAGGCAGTGAGCAAAGTGACCCCAGGTTATTAAACTAATTTGATGATATGAAGTTCAGACTACTGTATGACGATGAGCAGAAGGAATATGTTCATAAGACTCTTCTGAAGGCAGCAGAAGATATGGTCAGTCATTACGATTTTTATAATCCAGAACTTTTTAATGATCTTCAGCATGATGAGCCGCTATTACTATACCTGTCCGATGCCCAGCTTAAAAAGTTTTTGCCCCGCCTGGCCGGCAAAGGGATCAGGGTAGGCGTGCTGCCGCATCCGGCGGCCAGGGAAGCCTGTGTGGGTATGGGTGTGGACAGTAATCTTTCCCGGGCCCTTGATCACCTCAAAAAACAGCCGAAACCGGTAAAGACCGACATGCTGTTTTGTAACGGAACACCTATTTTTAACAGCATGGTTGTGGGACAGACCTTCAGGCTTACAAGTGAAGATCAGTCGGAAAAGAAAGGTTTCTGGCAAAGGAGGTTGGGGTTTTTGACCCGTTTTCTTAACATCCGGCCTTTCAGGGTTGATGTGGCACTGACGGGCGACAGGATGATTAAGACATCCGTCGCGGGGATTGTGGTATCGGAACACCGCAAAAGTTCCTTGCTCAGCCGGCTTGTGCTGGAGGATTCATCAATAAACGACGGGAGGATGCACGCCTTCCTTATAAGTCCGCGCTCCGTTTCAGAAATGATTCACACGGCAATACGCTCACTTTGGAAGAAAGAAAAACTTCCCCCATTCGGAGCCCATATCAAAACATCAGCTATAACACTTTCATTTCCTGCTGGAGAACAGGAGTTCCTTATCGATAATGTAAAATTTATAGCATCGGACTTAGAGCTGAGAATAGGAGAGGAGAAGCTTGAAATTTTTCCCGGAGCATACCTTGAATTACCTGAAACACTAAAGGAGAGTGCCGAGATATACCGGACAAATGCTCTGCCTTCAGGGGAAGCAGCCCTGGCCCTGGCTGAGCGGAAACTGCCATTTATAAGACATGCCTCTTCGGATGAGTTCAAGGAGCTGTTCCACGTTCTCAGGGATAATGCCCGGCTTAAGAATTCCTATCTTGTGCTGATGGTCCTGTCGACTGTAATTGCTACTTTCGGACTATTTGCCAATTCAACGCCTGTTGTTATTGGTGCCATGATACTGGCCCCGTTAATGTCGCCGATTATCTCCCTCAGCATGGGGGCACTCCGACAAGACAGGAAGCTTATTTCAACAAGTACCAGTACTATTTTGGGGGGACTCGGACTGGCACTGTTCGCGGCTGTTGTTATATCGTGGATTACACCTATTCAGTCTGCAGGCAGCGAAATACTGGCGCGTACCAGGCCCAACCTGCTCGACCTTGGTATTGCTGTGGTGTCGGGCATTGCAGGAGCATATGCGCATGCACGGGAGGAGGTGGCCAAAACCCTTGCCGGGGTTGCTATTGCTGTAGCGCTTATACCTCCCCTGGCGGTAGCAGGTATAGGTATCGGATGGGGAGATTTGCAGGTTTTTCTGGGAGCTGCATTGCTCCTGCTGACCAACCTGGCAGGAATAGTGCTCGCGGCTTCTGTAACGTTCATGCTATTGGGCTTTAGTCCGCTAAAACTAGCAACCCGGGGGATTTTTATTTCCCTCGCGGTAGTCTTGGTGCTTAGTATACCCCTGGCGCTGGGGTTTAACCAGATGGTGCAGGAGCACAAGATTATCAGGCAGCTTGAGGGTCTGGAAACAGAGATGGCCGTAATAAGGGATGTGCAGGTGCAGAGGCTTTCGCCTATGAAAATATCGATAAGGCTGGTTTCTGAAATGCCTGTAGGTGATGAGTATATTGACCGGATAAAAGAGCTTATAGAATTAGAAGTGAAGCAAAACATAGAACTGGAGGTAGTAACAGCTATTTCAAGATAATGCATAACAAGGGCAGATTGTATATTCACGAAAGTTTGCTAAATTAACGCTGTGAAAGAGAGTGAAAAACGCGCACATTTACAGAGGACAGGAATAGCTAAAATAGCCCTTGATCCGTTTGCTGCCGCATATGATATGCAGACAGCAATTGAGCGCATAACCGGTATCCTTAGTGAAACCATTGGTGTTGAACGTTCCGGTATCTGGCAACTTTCAGCTGATCATGATGGATTGGAAGCTCTCACTATCTACGAAGCAGATAAGATGCTGTATAGCAAAGGCCAAATACTGAATACAAATTTATTTCCTGCCTACTTTGAGGCACTTAGATCTGAAACACGTATATATGCCGAGGATGCCCAAAATGACCCCCGTACAGCCGAATTGGCAGATTCTTATCTAATCCCTCTTGGAATTACTTCTCTTCTTGATGCCGGGATAATGATCGAGGGCAGGTTAATAGGGGTTGTATGTTGTGAACATATTGGCCCATTGAGGAACTGGCATCCCGACGAAGAAGCATTTGTTAGTACTGTTGCATCAATGGTTGCACAGCTTTTTGCAAATCATGAGCGAAGGATTGCTGAAAAAACACTTGAAGAGAGCGAGCATAAGTTCCGGTCTCTTACCAACCAGTTGCCGGTGGGGGTTTACCGTACAACGATTGAGGGACAGATCATATTTGCAAATCCGGCACTCGCCAGAATGCTTGAATATGACTCTAATGAACAGTTACTCCGGCTTAATGTGAGGGAGCTATATGCAGATCCGTTGGAACGGGAAAAACAGCTCCAGGTCTTGGAGTATAATAACCAGATTATGCAGAGCGAGTTTCAGCTTCGGAAACGTTCAGGTGAGCTTATCTGGGTAAGGGATAACTCAAGACTGTTGATTGACGAAAAAGGAGAGCCTGTATATTTTGATGGGGTACTTGAAGACATCTCCCTTCAGAAGGTTGCAGAAAAAGCCCTTTTTGAGGCCAAAGAGAAGGCCGAACAATCCGACCGGCTCAAATCATATTTTCTTGCCAATATCAGCCATGAAATACGTACACCCATGAATGCAATAATCGGTTTCATTGATTTACTGAAGAATACCGATATGAAGGTTGAAGAGCTTAAAGATCATATGAATATTCTGGAACAGGGAGCGCAGAGGCTGATGTCTACTCTTAATGATATTGTTGAAATCTCGAAAATTGAATCAGGACAGATGGAGACTGTCTGGTCAGAAGTGAGTGTTATAGAGGTCATGCAGTATCATTACATATTCTTTTTACCCGAATGTTCCAGAAAGGGTATTGAGCTCAGAATTAATATGCAGGCGGGTGATATTGTAAATACGATTTTTACTGACAGGAACAAGCTCGACAGTATTTTAACCAATTTATTGAGCAATGCAGTGAAATTTACATCAGAGGGATTTATAGAACTGGGGAATTTTGTTAAGGATAATCAGCTGATATTTTACGTAAAAGACAGTGGCACAGGCATACCAAATGAGATGCAGGAAGCTGTATTTGACCGGTTCATACAAGCTGACATGGAAAGGAGCAGGCCTCATGAAGGCTCTGGTCTTGGCCTTTCAATAGTAAGAGCATATGCAGAAATGATTGGTGGTGCTGTCAGTCTTGAATCAGAACCAGGCATGGGAAGTACATTTTATTTGAAGGTCCCACTTAACCAGGAATGACATAACTTTTTATATTCATGTTTACGAAAAGCGGAAATATCATATTTTTTGCTGCAGTTTTTATTTTTGCTGCAGTATCCTGTAATTACATACGTACTGATAATGAAGAAAACGGGTATAATCAGTTTCCATTTCTTGAGATGGAGATTGACCGGCTTCAAAAGGGATATGACAGCGGCGAATTTACAGTATCGGAAGTAATAAGCGCGTTCCTGGGAAGGATAGAGAAACTGGACAGGAATGGCCCTGAACTGAATTCAATTATTTCAGTGAATCCCGATGCTTTAAAAATTGCCGGAGAGCTTGACCTGGAACTTATCAATGGCAAAAAGAGAGGCCCGCTCCATGGTGTGCCGGTTGTTCTGAAAGACAATATCGATACCCATGACAATATGCCGACTACAGCAGGCTCAAGGGCTCTTGCAGACTCCTATCCTCTGAAGGACAGCTTTGTGGCAGGACAGTTAAAGAAGGCAGGTGCTGTGATAATAGGAAAGGCTAATTTAAGCGAATGGGCAAATTTCAGGGGTGAGCTTTCCAGCAGCGGATGGAGTGGTGCAGGAGGACAAACGAAGAATCCCTGGGTGCTGGACCGCAATCCCTGCGGGTCAAGTTCAGGATCAGCGGTTGCAGTATCGGCTAATCTTGCAATGATAGCGATAGGCACCGAAACAAACGGGTCTATTGTATGCCCGTCTCATGCCACTGGTATAGTAGGGATAAAGCCAACAGTCGGGCTGGTAAGCAGGTCCGGGATAATACCGATTGCCTGGTCGATGGATGTCGCCGGACCAATGGCACGTACAGTAAGAGATGCTGCCATCACACTAAGTGTACTTGCAGGGCCGGATGATGAGGATAATTCGACACTGGTTCCGGATGCACAATTCTATTCTGATTATACCCGGTTTCTTGATGAGAACGGTATTGAAGGAAAAAGGATAGGTTTTTTCACAGCTCCGATGGGCAGGAACTTTAAGGTCGATTCGCTTATGTACCGTGCAGTGGAGTTTTTTAAAAGCCATGGTGCCGAAATTATTGAGATTGATGCAATTACAGCACCTAATACTGCCTCACATGCTTTCAGGGTCATGATATTTGAATACGCTGAAGGGTTGAACAGTTATTTTGAGTCACTCGGCCCCGGCGCCCCAGTTAAAGATATTGACGAGCTTATAGATTTCAACCGCTCTGATACTATTAGCCTTATGTATTTTAACCAGCGATACCTTGAGATGGCAAGTGAAATCGGAAATACCAGTTCTCAGGAGTATAAAGCAGCACTTGCAGGGATGCATAAAGGCAGCCGGGAGGAAGGTATTGACCGGGTCATGGATGAGCATAATCTGGATGCTATCATTGCTCCAACCGGCAGCCCTGCCTGGAAAACAGACCTGGTTAACGGCGATAGTTTTCAGCTTGGCAGCTCATCGCCGGCTGCACAGGCAGGTTATCCCAATATCACCCTTCCAATGGGGTATATTGATAATCTTCCGGTAGGGATATCTGTTTTTGGAAGGGCATGGAGTGAGCCGGTTCTTCTGGAAATTGCATATGCATATGAAAGGGGAACCATGTACAGAATGGCTCCCCTGTTTCTAAAAACTGACAAATTTTAAAATCTTTATGGCAGAATTTCTGCAGGAATCCCGCTTATGGGCCTCACATCTATGCTCCTGACAAACAATTCGGCTCCTTCTGACTGTATCTGGATTTTGCCTGAGGTAAGAGGCTGTACCTCTCCGTTCTCCCAAGTACCGGTATTGTGGTTAACCATTACAGTAACACCGTTAACCACATGAACAGCAGTTCTTCCGTAGGTATAAAGCTCAATGGTGTTCCATTGTCCCAGGGGGTTTTCGTTATCAGGGTTCTTCCTCACGTGGCGTCCGCTTGCATGAGCACCAAAAGTGAGCCTTTCTGCACCCGGGGTAAACACGTACTGTCCCAGGGCTTCATCCCTTACGGCTTCTGTTTCTACCACAGTGTTCTCCATCAGGTAGTTATCACCAAGGCTCTGGTGCATCATCTGGAACTCTATATTGGGCATCCATGTTCCGAAAGCCACACCAAAATCGCCGAAACTGTGGTAGAGCAGGCCGCTGTTCCTGCGCGAGAACACTTCATCACCCCACCTGAAAACCAGCTTCAGGTGATAATTTTCATACGATTCTTGTGTGGCAAGCGACCCGTTGATTACTCCTGAAATGCGGATCACGTTTTCGCCGTTGTCCTCCACTACCGAAAACACCTCTTCAATGGTGGCTGCCTCTGCAAGGTGATCCCAGTCAGGGCCAAGTGAAGAGCCCAGGTACATGTCCCAGTCGGACAGATCCTGTCCGTTAAAAAGATGTTCCCATGGTTGTTCTCTCTGGCATGAGATGAACATAAATGCCATACTTAAGGCAAATGCGAAAAGAGAAAAAGATTTCTTCATATTCTTAGTGTTAGTTAACAGGTATTAATCAGTATATTTATCCTCTAAAAACTTTAAATATAATCAATATTAATTCTGTGAATAATTATAATCAATTTATTCAATTATGGGTAGCATAAATGCTCAATAAAAAATCAATTACCGAAGATATTGGTTTTTTTGAATTCTGGATTATCAAAACACCTCCCAGACCTGAAAAAAAGTACTGAAAATATAGTTGAATATACAATGGAAGCAGGCCGGGTTAACCTGTATTCCTTTATTATGCTGTTACCCTTAACCCTGTTATATGCCTTACCATATGTTATTTTTTGGGGTATAGGTTCGCTTTACAGTGGGCTGGCCTATTTCTTGCTTTATTTCATACCGCTTGTAATCGCGGGTATATTCCTGCATGAGTTGCTGCATGGAATAGGCTGGGGCTTTTTCACTAAAAGTGGGATCAGGTCGGTCAGGTTTGGTTTCAGCCTGAAATATCTTGCACCATGGTGTCATTGCAAAGAACCGCTGAAAGTGAAGCATTACCGGATTGGTGCGGCACTTCCCCTGCTTATGCTTGGAGTTATACCGGGTTTTCTGGGCATCCTTACGGGTAAGGCAGGCCTTACCGTGTTTGGTATAATCTTTTCATGGGCAGCAGGTGGTGATATCATTTCTTTATTCATGCTCAGAAGCCTTGATAGTAACTCATATGTTTTTGATCACCGTGATAAGATGGGCTTTTACACTAAAATTATAGATAAGCAGGTTTGAGAAATAAAGGTTTGTCTGTATGTACTCATCGAAACAATTCAGAGAAATGATAAAACAGGTATACAAATTTTTAAATCCGTCTTTTCAAAATCTTTTTCTTGAGTACAGGGTTTGTTTAAAGCCAAGGTACGGACATGGGGCTCCGCCTCATCCGGGTCTTTACAGGATAATCAATGCAAATCGTGACTTTTACCGTGAGCTACTGAAGAGAGTTTACCAATACAGGGACAGGATAGTTGAGATAAAGGATATTGCTGATGAATCCGACAATAATAAACCCGCCTGGAATAATGGGTTTTTACCCGGGATGGATATGGTTGCCATCTATTTGATGCTTGCTGAGTTTAAACCCGGCCGGTATATTGAGGTAGGGTCAGGGTATTCTACCAGGGTTGCATACAAGGCAATAAAAGATCTTGGGCTGAAGACTGAGATTATTTCGATCGACCCGCAACCCCGTTCAGGAGTGGAGAAACTTGCCGGCAGGATCATCAAAAAACCGCTTGAGAATGTTGAAATGGATATTCCCGGAATGCTTGGCAAAAACGATATCCTGTTCATGGATGGCTCCCACAGGATATTGCCAAACAGCGACTGCATGGTTTTCTTTATGGAAATACTTCCTGAGCTGCAGAAAGGGACTATAGTCCATATCCATGATATATATATTCCTTATGATTATCCGCAGGTTATGTGCGACAGGTTCTATTCAGAGCAATACGGGCTTGCGGCTTATCTGCTTGCAAATCCAGCCAGGTTTGAGATACTGCTCCCAAACTGGTTTATTTCTGAAGATACTGAACTGGCAGCTATTCTCGATCCTTTGTGGGTAGAAAAAAGCCTCCGTAATGTCGAAAGACACGGAGGCTCCTTTTGGTTTAGAGTGAGCTGAACAAAATGCGGAACAAAGTAGTTTATTCAATATGTTCACGGATATTATTTATAATGTCATTTGTTTCCGTGCGTACCTGCTGGATAACCTGTGAAGTGTTTTCTATGACATCGTTCCAGGTGTCGAGGGTTGCTTCATCAATTTTGTCAGCTTCCTGTTCAAGCACGTCTTTCTGTTCTTTAAGCTGATCACGTGCTTCTTCCAGTTCATCTTTTGCTTCGCCCTCAGCTTCTTCAATATGCTCTCCAAGAAACTCTATACGCTGATCGAGGTCGTGAATCATGTCGTTCAGATTTTCAAGTGCACTTTCCTTAACCTCATTCAGCTGCTCCTGCCTTACCCGGTCAGCACTACCGCCTCCGCATGCCCCCAGTATAAAAACCAGCATTATGAGAATTGCTGCCAGACTGATTGATGAACCTTTTGTGCTAACTCTGTAGTTTCTACTTAAGCTAATCATAATAATTAAATTTAATAAACTGACATATAGATTAAAATGCTAAAATAATAAAAATCTGCTATTTAACAAAATCAATCAAGCCCTGTGCCAAAAGTCAAATGCTGACTGTTTAAGAGCCAGTGGAATATAATACAATCAGACTGTTTCAAAAAAAAGAGGCATGCCGGCATTGCAGGTAACTTTTGCATAATGCCTTTTACAAATCGCTTATACGGCTTGTCCGGCCATCCGGGTATGCGGCCGTGCCAAAGAAATTAATACCCGGCTGCCTGACCGTCCTTACGTGACTCAGAGGCTCCGTAGTATACACGGTTCACCGGGTCCCACTTAATTGCCTGGTACCCTCCAAAGGGTCCCACCGCCCACTGCATACGATGACCTTTTCCAATGAGGTCTCGTACTGTTTCGTAGGGGAAACCGGATTCAAGCATTACAACTCCTCCGTCGGTCATCCTCTGTCCGGTTGGTTCAGATGAGCCGGAATGCTGAATTCGCGGTGCATCGCCTGCCTCCTGCAGGTTCATGCCAAAGTCTATCATATTGACTACTATCTGTGCATGTCCCTGGGGCTGCATGGCGCCTCCCATAACTCCGAAACTCATATAGGGCACCCCCTCTTTGGTTATAAAACCGGGGATAATCGTATGGAAAGGCCTTTTGCCTGGTTCGTAGGTGTTAAAGTATCCGGGTTTAAGAGTGAATCCCTCACCGCGGTTCTGAATAACAAATCCCAGCCCGGGTGGTGTCATCCCGCTTCCCATTCCCCTGTAGTTGCTTTGTATAAGCGAAACCATGTTCCCGTGTTTGTCGGCTACGGTAAGATATATGGTACTGGGAGTTTCCATGAGCCCTGGATCATACCTTCTTGCAGCTCTGTCAGGGTTGATAAGTTTACGCCTTTCGTCTGCGTACTCTTTTGATATAAGACTTTCGACGGGGACGGGACTAAAGTCCATGTCGGCATAGTAGTGTGCCCTGTCTTCAAATGCAAGTTTTTTTGCTTCAACGAAAGTGTGAATATATTCCGGGCTATACAAGCCCATTGAGGCTATGTCATATCCTTCAAGTATGTTGAGTATTTGGAGGGCAGCAATCCCCTGTCCGTTTGGCGGCAACTGCCAGACGTCATATCCACGGTAATTCGCGGAGACGGGATCAACCCACTCCGATTTGTGCGAAGCCATATCTTCATAGTTCAGGAAGCCTCCATTCTCACGTATGTATTTCTCAATGGTCCGGGCAATTTCACCTTTGTAAAAAGCATCACGGCCACCCCTGGCAATGGTTTCATAAGTATTTGCCAGGTAGGGGTTGCGGAATATCTCACCTTTTTCCGGCATCCTTCCTTCAGGCATGTATGTTTCCCTGAAATTGGGATAGTTGCCCAGGCGGCCAACAGAACGTTCAAGATAATAAGCTATCAGCTCGGTTACCGGAAAGCCTTTACGGCCGTATTCAATCGCCGGTTTTAGTACTTCTTCCATCCCGATAAGGCCGAATTTCTGGTGCATCTCGAACCATCCGTCAACTGTGCCGGGCACACTGACTGATAATGCGCCCGAAGAAGGAATGAATTCATAACCTTTATCTATATAGTACTCTCTTGTAAGGTTTTGCGGACTTCGGCCGCTGGCATTTAATCCGTGCAGCCTGCCGCTTTCGGCATCCCAGATAATAGCAAACAGGTCGCCGCCAATACCGCATCCGGTCGGCTCCATCAATCCAAGTACGGCGTTTGCCGCGATGGCTGCATCAACAGCGCTTCCTCCCATTTTCAGGATATCGAGGGCAGCCTGTGTAGCAAGGGGGTGACTGGTAGCTGCCATGCCGTTCTGCGCAATCACCTCTGAGCGTGTGGCAAAGTTATGGCCTGTAATACGGTCCTGTGATGTAACCTGGGTAATTAAGGTTAACAGCATTACATTGATTATGTATATTGTTTTCATTTTATTTATTTGTTTAGCAACCATTACACTAAGCAAAAAAACAATAATTTACTGCCAACAGCAAAAAAAAACTAATTTTGTGCCCTGAAACCAAAATGAACAAAATGGAATACTTTACCGATCAAATGGCCAATGCTCATATTCTTAACCAGTTTTGGCTTACCTTTTTACTTGTTATTTCAATGGTGCTTGTTTCGCGTACATTTGTTGCAGGTACCAGGTATTCTCCCATTCTTATTATCGTAGTTTTTGGTCTGTTAATGGGATATGTACTTGTAAATACCGGGATGGGGACACCCGGACTGAATGAGTTCCCGATAGTTGATTTTACCAGCAGGGTAACGATAACTGCCCTGATTGCCTCATTTTTTGTAGGTGGTCAGGAGATAAGAAAGCTGCTCTCCAATAAAGAAATTGATAAAACCGATATAGTTGTCCCTTCTGACGAAGAGATGTTCCTCGGAACAAAATTTACGCAGTTCATGTTTCTTATCCGCTCCTTCTTCGTGCTGATAGGAATAGAGTCAATGAAACGGGTTATCATAGGTTACAACAACAACGAACCTCTTGATAATTTTTATCCCCTGCTGGGGTATCTGGGCCTGGTAGGATCGATCATACTGATAGATTACCGTGCCAAGATTACCAATAAACCTGTATATATCCGGAAAGGTATCTTCGAAACCGCCATCATTTTGGGTATCCTGGTATTATCCTGGCATATTTCGGTCTGGATCCGGCCCGTAATTGCCCTTCCTGAGATATTCTTTGCTATGATATTATCTGTTTCGATAGGGTTGATAATGCCGGACTGGAAGTTCGGGCCCACTATAAGGTCGCTGCTTTTTGCAGGTATTCCGGTAGTGCTGGCTGCCAATTTTATGATTGGAGGCTCGAGAATTGCCGAAGCTTTTGTTCTTACCGGAATGACATCGGTGTTGTCTTTCGGGTTTTTTGGGCAGCTTTTATGGATGTTCGGGGGACTGGCTATTCTGATTATGCTGGGTAAGGCCAACCATATGAGAAACCTGGCGCCGGGTATGGCCGGTTCGCTTTCGCATAGCGGACTTACAGGGGCATGTACTGCAGGTGACCTTGGACCTGATGCACAGTTCAGGGCTCCAATCATGATCAATATCCCTTTTATAGGGCATATCTTCGTGTTTTCTGTTCTGGCAGCAAGTGCCACAGCAGGAAAGTTGCTTATACCCTACACTCTCCTTATTGTGGCGGCGGGTATTGTACTTACCGCATGGGCATTGAAAACCCTTAGGAATGCAAATAGCAGGGAAGCTATTGAGATAAGGGGGCTTATGATCTTTTCTCTTGGATGGCAACTGGTAGCCGTCTTTGGCGGATTGCTCATCCTTAATATCGGAGGCATGGGCCTTAACGATTCGGTTATGGCCAACGCATCGGCAATATCTCATTTCGGACTGTTTGCAGCGATTCAGGGAGGCATGTTCGGTGAGCAGGCTTCTGGCCTGATTGCATTTGTTTTTGCCATGCCATTCCTGGTGCACCCACTGGTATTCGGGATCTTTGGGAAAACGGCTGAGAACAATGGCGTTATGCCAGCCAAAATAGTATATATACTTGCATCTACAGGTGTACTTGGAGTATTATATGCTTTGTTTTTATGATAGATGTCAGATAATTATATTTCAAATTATTAATTTACTATCTTTAGTACCTGTTCGCCAGATCAGGACGGAGAGGTTTGGTTTATGACAGAATGCCCTGAAACAGTCATTTTAATTTTTTAATCACTCATGCCTTTTGGGCGTAAACATGCCCGGGCATTTCAATACCCCGAGGAGGCGGGTTTTATAGATTAACTAAAGTTTATCACTATGACAAAGTTGATATTAAACAAACTCGACTACCTGCGAATACAGAAGTGTATTGAAGATGCAAAACAGTTAAAATCGATTACAGCAGTTGAGGCTGACAGTCTTATGAAAGAGCTGAATTCTGCTGATATTATGGAACCTGAGAAAATGCCTGCCAACGTGGTTACCATGAACTCGGAAGTAAGAATAAGTTTTCTGAATACAAACAAGCAGATACAGTTTAAAATTGTTTATCCAAGAGAAGCCAACGTTAAAGAGAACAAAATATCCATTTTCTCACCTATTGCTACTGCACTCATTGGATATAAGGTTGGCGATGAGGTAGAATGGATCGTTCCTGCCGGACTGACCCGGATAAGGATAGATGAGATCGTTTACCAGCCCGAGGCCTCGGGTGATTATAATCTTTGATGCAGGTTACCGGTAATGGCACTTTGTCAACTGCCACAAGAACAGGGTGTAACCATGGCTTTGACAGACTGCATGACCTTGTAAACTTACCATTCCATTTGCTGCTGAACAGTGGGTTCTGATAACTGATATTTTTTTGAGGGTGGTTCACAGAAATGGTTACTGAACAACCTGGAGGATATCTTGTTTAAGATGCAAAAGTTAATCTTAAACGTGAAATGGGAAATTGTCTTATTGCAGGAGCATCCCCGGGAAGCTCTGCTGGATAACCGGGCAGATGTATAGTGTTGATGGTGGCATTTCTTCTGTAAAAACAAAATGTACCCGGATGCATTAAACGAGGTAGATCAATACAGCCGCAAAAAAAACCAGAGTATATTTAAAACCAACAAAGAATGGCATTCTATCAGATAAACAAAAGACAGTTCATCCCCTCTACCATCGATGATGTATGGGAATTCATTTCAAATCCAGAAAACCTGAAGGTTATTACTCCTGAAAAGATGGGATTTGAAATAACCTCAGGAAATATGCCTGAACGGATGTATCCGGGAATGATTATCACGTATAATGTTAAGCCCTTGCTGGGGATAAAAATGAAATGGATAACAGAAATTACCCATGTCGAAGAAAAAAGGTACTTTGTAGATGAGCAGAGATCCGGACCCTATTCAATGTGGCATCATCAGCACATAATAGAGCCTGTTGAGGGAGGTGTGATGATGTCAGATATTGTCTCATACAAGCCACCTTTGGGGTTTCTTGGCGCTATTGCCAACTCCCTGGTTATACGCCGTCAGCTTAAGGATATTTTTGATTACCGGCAAAAAGCACTGGAAAGGATGTTTGGTAAAGGAGATGCTGATAATCCGGAATAATTGTTTGTGAAACGAGGGCAGTGGTGCTGGAATAACATTTACCCAGGGGGCAAAACCCCGCAATGGCCATACACTGTTAACCTGCTAATTGAGATTGTCTGCAGTAAGATACTTTGGTAAGATGCAGACAGATAAGCCGGGGCAATTGGTTGAGCGGCGCGAAGCAATAATCGGGGTTAAAGCCAACTCTTCCTGTGGTTGATAGTCCGGATTTATGAAAATATTTGTAAGGTCTTTAACAGAAACAGCCATCTGCTTTTTCTACAGATGGCTGTTTATATTTATCAGAAGCGATAATCCTTATATATCAAACTCTGGCATCCTTAACCACTTCGACTTTAACAGGTGTCAGGTTCTGGAGGTTGTCGCTTACCGGGCAACGGGATTCAACTCCATGTAACCACTTTTCAAGTGTTTCATCGTCAGCATCGCAATCAGCTGTCAATTTAACCACAATTTCCTTATAACCTGCGCGTTCTTCTTCGCTCTTGCCAAAAAGTTTAGCTGGGTTGAGGTTACCTTCAAGATCAATCTTCAGGCTCCTGAGCTCAAAACCCATTTCGCCGGCAACAAGGTGCCCCATAACATTAAGACATCCTGCAAATGCTGCCAGAACGTATTCTACCGGATTGGGTGCGACGTCTGTTCCGCCAAGGCTCTCAGGCTCATCAACAATTATCTCAAAGTTTCTGGCTTTTACTATAGTTTTTGCCGCGCTTGCACTATGTGCTCTTATTTTAAATTTTAAATCTGACATAATTTTTAGTTTTAAATGTTAGAGAAATAACAAATATTTATACAATACAAATTTAGTTGTTAATTAAATAACAATCCCGTTTTCGCTCATTGAGTTTCACTGTTTTGCTAATGTGGTTTTGCACTAATA
>SLRB01000235.1 GCA_007131165.1 Bacteroidales bacterium
AGCCGTATGAGGGAAATCTTCAAGTACGGTTCTGCGAGGGGCATGCGTCTCCTTACACTGAATTTATTAAAACACAGAGTTTATTAAATTGAAGAAAGGAGGCGACATGCCTACTCGACAAAAAATAATAGACATATTTTGCCACTTTATGCCTACGGGTTATTGCCGTGAAATCGAGCGTTATAAAATTGGCGATAATCGCATGTTTAACATGTGCTCTCAAATGCCTTCTCTTGTTTCATTAGAACAACGCCTTGATCTAATTTCGGAGCTTCCCGGCTATCGTCAGGTTTTAAGTATAGTTGGGCCGTCACCGGAAATCTTAGTCCCTGACGATAGAGTGCCTTCTGTTGTACAAACCGGCAATGAACTCTTGGCAGAAACAGTTCGGGATAATCCCAGTTATTTTTCCGGTTTTATTGCCTCTTTGCCAATGGCAAATGTTGATTCAATGCTTGATACGGCAGAAAGAGCTGTAACCCAAATGGGGGCATGTGGTGTTCAAGTGCCCACTAATATTCGGGGCCGCTCAATAGACAACCAAGAATACATGGGATTATTTGAATTGGCGGCAAGGATGGAGTTTCCAATATGGCTTCATCCGGTTCGTGGGCAGGAACATTCTGATTACCCCACAGAAAACTATTCGAAATACGAACTGTGGTGGGCTCTTGGGTGGCCATACGAAACAAGTGTTTCAATGTCGAGGTTGGTTTTTTCCGGTGTATTTGCACGCTGGCCGAATCTGAAGATTATTGCTCACCATGCCGGTGGAATGATTCCAATGATACTGGGTAGAATCAATGCCGGATTGAAGGTGATGGGTAGAAGAACCCCAGAGCATTTGCAAGATGAGTTAACCAAGACTGATATCGACAATGCAGTGACTCATATGGAAAATTTCTATATTGATACAGCGTGCTTTGGGCATCAACCCGCAATTGAATGCGGTTTGAAAACTTTTGGTGAAAACCATATTCTATTTGCTTCAGATATGCCATTCGGCCTAAATGGAGGAAGATATATTTTAGAGAGGACTATTCAAAATATAAATGAGCTTAATGTAGATGATTTTATAAAAACAAAGATATTTTCCGGCAACGCAAGAACAATACTTAATTTACGCAACAAAGAAAATTAATTTGTTCCGACTTCCAAAGAGTTGATTCGAAACATTTTTAGGCATGAGGTAAAAATGCAAAATAAATTTCAACTTGCCGTGTGGGGGACAGGGTCTTGGGCGACAATTTGTAGCAATAAGCTTATGGAAATTCCAGAACTTAATGTCGTCTGCTGCTGGGATACTGATGAAGCCAGCAAAAATGCTTATGCTAATAAATTTAATTGCCGCGCTTCAGCATCCGAGGGAGAATTTTTAAAAGAAAAAATTGATGCCGTGGCAATTTTTACTCCAAATCATCTGCATCCTGAACATGCTAATAAAGCTTTTGAGGCAGGATGGCATGTGTTTGTGGAAAAGCCAATGGCCAATGATATTGCTCAGGCAGAAGAGATGATCGAAACCATGCGTCGCTGCGGTAAGACTTTTTTCGTTGGTCACAACAATCGTCGCGAAGAGCGTTTCAGGCTTATCAAAAAGATGCTCACTCGTGGAGACTTGGGGAAAATTGTTTTTGCGGACATGATTTTTACCTCTCCAATGGGACTTAAGCAGGAGATTGGACTATGGCGATATGAAGCTGATAAATGCCAAGCGGTCGCATTATCGCAGATCGGAGTGCATGCAATTGATACATTGCAATATCTCTTAGGACCTATCGTTGCTGCGCAAGGGTGGATCAAGAGTATTGCTATTGACAGTGATGATGTTTGTCTATCAAGATTGGAATTTAAGGATGGTTTTTCAGTTCAATTGATTAACGCCTACACTGTACCAAGAGCAAGGAGTTTACGAGTAATGGGTACCAAGGGATGCATTTTAACGGAGCATGAAGATAGCATCCTTTTCTTTGATCAAACATCGAATGAAACTCAGAAAATTACTGTGGACATAAATGACACTGTTAAGGAGGAATTTCGGGAGTTTGTAGATTGCTGTCGAAGTGGAATTGAGCCTGAAACAGGTGCTTTGGTTGGCTACTCGTCTGTGGCTGTTGTCAACGCAATAATAGAGTCGGCATCACAAGCTAATAATTCCTCAGCTGTTCAGCCTCTCTGTTAATTTTTAAAGAACCATGCTGCATTTTATTATCAATCGAATGATATCGTTGTCCTTTTTTTCAATCTGATAAAAAACCATCTTTTGATGTAAGGAAATCAATGTGGAACTGATAGACTACCTTGTCTTAATGGCTTACGTCGTTGGCGTACTTGCCATTGGCAGTTTTTTTGGCAAGCAAGTGAAAAGTTCCAAAGATATGTTTTCCGCCGGTGGTCGGTCACCGTGGTGGGTTTCGGGGTTGAGCGGATTTATGACGATGTTTTCCGCGGGCACATTCGTTGTTTGGGGCGGTATCGCCTACAAATACGGAATTGTTGCAATGGCAATCAATATGTGCTATGGGATAGCAGGATTACTGGTCGGTTTTTTTGTGGCCGGACGTTGGCGTAAAATGGGGGTACAAACTCCGGCCGAATATATTCAGCTTCGTTTTGGAAAAGCGGCCATCAACCTGTACACCTGGACGATGATTGTGTACCGAATGGTCGGCGTGGCCGTTGCACTGTACTCACTGGCGGTCATCCTGACGGCGCTGATGCCGCTGGGCGAAGGCCATTTTCTGCGAAATGAGACGACAGGTAACCTGTCGCTGGTTTGGGCGATCCTGTTTTTCGGTACGTTTATGATTGTCTATACCATGTCCGGCGGGTTATGGTCGGTATTAATGGCGGATGTACTCCAGTTTATCGTTCTGAATTTGGCCGTGATATTCGTCGTGCCGCTGTGCTTTATGCATTTGGGCGGATTAAGCAATTTTGCCGCGTCCGTCCCGGAAGGGTTTTTCAGGCCGGTTACCAGCGAATATACCTGGTTTTTCCTGGCCGGCTGGTGCATGATTCATTTTTTCATGGTCGGGGCCGAATGGGCGTTTGTGCAGCGGTTTCTGTGCGTTCCGACGGCGACGGACGCGCGCAAATCGGCCTGGATGTTCGGCGTATTGTACCTGATAAGCCCTTGGTTATGGCTTTTGCCGCCGATGCTGTATCGCGGCATCGACCCGGCCGCGAACCCTGAACAAGCGTATATTCTGGCCTGTCAGACAGTGTTGCCGGCGGGGATGCTGGGGATGATGCTGGCCGCGATGGTCTCGGCGACCGCCAGCATGGTCAGCGCTCAACTGAACGTATTTGCCAGTGTGCTGACCAGCGATTTTTATCACGGATTCTTCCGGCCCCATGCCACCGAGTCGCACCTTGTGAGCGTCGGCAGGCTGATGACGGTACTTCTGGGTATTGTTATCATTGTTTTAGCCATTTTGGTTCCGGCCATGGGCGGCGCCCAGGATGTCATTATCACCGTTACCAGTCTGCTGGTCGGGCCTTTGCTGGCGCCGTCAATCTGGGGGCTTTTCAGCCGAAAAATCAACCAGAAATCCGTGTGGCTGGTGGCAATGATTTGCTTCGGTCTGGGAATTTTTGTCGAATTCGGACTCACCGCCGGAGGCTGGTTTTCCAATCTTGCAGGATTTGAAAGCATCGGACGACTGATTCAGGAGATGAATCCTCGCACACGCCAAATGGCAATCGGGGTCGCGTTGCCGATCATTCTTTTGGTGTTGCAGGAGTTCCTCAATCGCAGGGTATCCAGGGGCTGGGATGTGATCGCGCAAAAAGTCACCGATGAGATTGGCGCGGTAGCACCCGTTACCAGCCCGCTGCCGGCATTGGTGGTATCGTGCAGCTTGCTTTACTTTGGAATACTCATGGTGTTTATCGCATTTATTAATCCGGAAGAATGGAAAGTCATCGCCATCTTTTTCGGTATTCTCTTCGTGTTGTCGGGGTTGCTGTTTGGGGTTTACCTGCGAAAAACAAGGCAGCCGGTCGGCAGAGAGGAAACATAAATGCCTGTAAATCATAATTTAGGTCAATTGTAAAGGGGTTTTGATGCGACGTATTACTCATCACGTTGATTTCTGCGTTGTCGGAGGAGGTCTGGCGGGCATGTGCGCGGCGATTTCGGCCGCTCGACGCGGTATAAAAGTTGCTATTATTCAGGATCGTCCCGTTTTCGGAGGCAACGCTTCGAGCGAGATTCGCATGTGGATTTGCGGTGCAAACGGAAAAGACAACCGAGAGACCGGCATTATCGAAGAGCTTCAGCTTGAAAACCGCTACCGCAATCCCGCTTCAAATTATTCGCTGTGGGACAGTATTCTCTATGAAAAGATACGGTTCGAGCCGAATATTACCATGCTGCTGAATTGCACCTGCAACGATGCCGAGATGGACGGCAACCGGGTTTATGCCGTCAAGGCCTGGCAATTGACCACACAGACGTGGCATCGGGTCGAGGCGACGCTGTTTGCGGATTGTTCCGGCGACTCTATTCTGGCCCCGCTGACCGGCGCCGAATTTCGGCACGGACGCGAGGCGCGAAGCGAATTCAACGAAAGCATCGCCCCTGAAAAGGCCGACCGTAAAACGATGGGGCATAGCTGTTTGATGCAGATACGCGAGATGACCGGGCCGCAGACATTTATTCCCCCCAAATGGGCGTATTCCTATCCGGGCTGCGACAGTTTTCCGTACCGGGAACACGGCATCCGTGAATCGCAAAACTTCTGGTGGCTGGAAGTCGGCGGAGAAAAAGACACCATTCACGACACCGAGGAGATTCGAGACGAGCTGTTCAAGATCGCTTACGGGGTATGGGACCATATCAAAAATCACTGCAAAGACAAGGCGCTGGCGGTCAACTGGGCATTGGATTGGGTCGGCGTGCTGCCGGGAAAACGCGAAAGCAGACGCTATATCGGCGAGCACATCCTCACTCAGGATGAAGTCACCCGCGAGGGGCGTTTTGACGATTTGGTGTCCTTCGGCGGCTGGCCGATGGACGATCATCATCCGGAAGGGTTTTATTACCAGGGCGAACCGACGGTCTTTCATCCGGCCCCGTCTCCGTTCGGCATTCCATACCGGTGTTTGTATTCGAAAAACGTCAAAAATCTGTTTTTTGCCGGCAGGAATATCAGTATCACACACACCGCCATGAGTTCGACGCGGGTGATGGCGACGTGTGCGACGGTGGGTCAGGCGGTCGGTACGGCCGCCGTGCTGGCCGTCAGACATCGCCTGTCTCCGCACGGCGTTTACGAACAAAAAATGTCGCAGCTTCAGGACATGCTTCAGGACGACGATTGCTATCTGCCGTGGCGCAAACGCCCGGTCCCCGAATTGACACAAAAAGCCACGCTGCAATCGTCCGGCAAAAACGCCGAGGTGCTTCGCAGCGGTATCGATCGCAGCATCGGCGAACACGATAATGGCTGGTACGGAAACATCGGCGACTGGGTCGAATATCGATTTGACTGCGCCACGGCGATTCGAGAGGTGCGAATTATCTTTGACAGCAATCTGAATTGGCTGATTCGTAAAACAAAATTAAGCGCCGATGAAGTTCATGGCGAAAACGACCCCGCGGCAACCACCAGCCGTGAAATGCGATGCTGTTACCCTCTGGAGTACGAACCGAAGACCGTCCCTGAAACGATTGTCAAACGATTTCGGATTACAGCGGAAGACGAACACGGAAACCGACAGGTTGTTTTTGAAGAATCAAACAACTACCAGCGGCTTGTGAAAATTCCTTTGGCCATTGAAGCAACCGCCGTCCAGTTGATTCCCCTAGAGACTTGGGGCAGCAAAAAAGCCCATATTTTTGCATGGGATTTGAAATAAATAGGGAGTGCAAGGATTTTTTCGCACTTTCTTTATCGGTCTTTCATTGGTCGAGTGGTTTCCTCGTGCCTGCCACCCCATGGGGTGGAAAATATTATCGGTCTATCCGGCAGTGGCCTCCTGTTTTTCTAATTGTTCACGTTTCAATTCTTTGAGCCGCTCCATGTTCATATAGCGCTTCAGACCCCACTGTGTTCCGGCAACATGACGCAGCCGTGCAGCCGCCAGCATCAGGGCACTGTTACCATCCGGGAAGGCCCCGACTACGCGTGTCCTTCGCCGGATTTGTTTCATGATGTTTTCCAGCG
>SLRB01000174.1 GCA_007131165.1 Bacteroidales bacterium
ATGAATGGTTTATGTATGGATATTAATTGTTCTGATGTGAAATAGTTATTATCTGCGCCCCCCCGGAAAGAAAAGATCTGATTCGTCCGGTTCGGGTATTTTCCCTCTCATCCCTTCAATTATCATGAACTCTTCCTGCTGCTTTTCAATAAGTTCCGCCTCATTCTCAGCAACACCATCTATATAACTGATTTTTGATATTACCCCTCCGGTTCCGTCATAAAAAACCCATTCACCATGCATCCTGTTTTTGTAGTAGTTGCCTGTAATCTCTTTCTGTCCATTTGGGGAATAAAACACGAATTCACCACTTCTCAAATCGTTTTCAAATTCAGATACGACCTTTAATGATCCGTCGGTATAGTATTGTTTCCAGGGGCCATGCCTGAGATCATTCCTGTATGTATAAGTTTCGGCTATATTACCGTTTGGGAAGTATATGGTAGAAATGCCATCCTTTAAACCATTACTGTAAGTTCTGGCAGATGTAAGATGCTGATCATAAAAAGAGAAGTATTTCCATACACTATCTTTCTTTTCATTTATATAGACTCCCTCTGCAGCAAGATTACCATCTTCATAAAAAAGTTTTGCATCAGCTCTTAAACCCTCATCACAGAAAAACATAAGGGCCATCTTGCTACCCGACGGAAAATACCTTAGGAATTCACCCACTGGCCTGTCATTTATGAATTTGCCTTTATATCTTATATTGCCGTTTGCATATATCTGTTCCCAGTATCCCTGCCTGTTACCATCCTCATCTGTAAAGTTGATGCCGGGGTCGTCCTGAGCGGCCAGGGGGAATAACATAAGAATAAAGGAGAATAAAATTGCAGTATTTGGAAGTACTCTCATTGCAGGCAATTTAAAGTTTTATACCGGATAATGCACCTGATGATATCATTCAATTTAACGAAACAGTTCAGTTATTAGTATTTTAAATATGGCTGATGGTTACAGTATAGTGACATGTTTTTATTAATCCATGTAAAGCTTAGTTAGCAATTTGCTAAACAATGGTTTAATGAACCATGATCCGGATAATCTGCTTTTCAATCCATATATATCAAGTCTGATCAATTTTGCAAAAGTTAAATTGTATTGTATGTGATATCGACGAAGTCAAACCCTCCGGGCAGAACGGTTCTTTAGCTCCCGTTCCCCCACTGACCCGGCAGCATCGTTAACACATCCGGTTCGTCTTGCCCTTAAATCCTCACCTCCCAGATTTAGCAAGACGCATTGACGGATATTTCAACCCTTGAATAAATATAAAAAAGCTGCCTGGACGGGCAGCTTTTTTATTCTTAACTATTGTCACTTAACCTCTTCGAAATCAACATCGGTCACATCATCATCATTCGAATCCTTTTTCGAAGAAGTATCATCAGGTCCTCCTTCCTGCCCCTGTTGTGCACCTGCCTGAGCCTGACTTGCCTTATACATCTCTTCGGAGGCAGTCTGCCAAACATTGTTCAATTCAGCAGTTGCTTTATCTATTGCTTCTATGTCCTGATTTTTGTGCGCCTCCTTTAGTTTCCCGAGTGCCTCTTCAATCGGGTTTTTCTTATCCGCCGGAAGTTTGTCTCCAAATTCCTTTAGCTGCTTTTCAGTCTGGAAAATAAGGCTGTCTGCAGCATTCATCTTGTCGGTTTTCTCACGCACCTTCTTATCTTCCTCTTCATGAACCTTGGCTTCTTCCCGCATTCTCTTGATCTCTTCTTCGGTTAGCCCTGATGATGCCTCGATTCTGATACTCTGCTGCTTGTTTGTGGCTTTATCCCTTGCCGACACATTCAGTATTCCATTTGCATCGATGTCAAATGTCACTTCAATCTGGGGAACGCCTCTTGGAGCCGGGGGAATACCATCAAGGTGAAACCTGCCGATAGTTTTGTTTCCCGAAGCTACAGGACGTTCGCCCTGAAGAACGTGTATTTCAACAGATGGCTGGTTATCTGCAGCCGTAGTAAATGTTTCTGTTTTCTTGGTCGGGATTGTAGTATTAGCTTCAATAAGCTTGGTCATCACCCCGCCCATGGTCTCAATTCCGAGCGACAAGGGTGTAACATCCAGCAGCAGTACATCCTTAACTTCACCTGTCAGGACACCTCCCTGAATAGCAGCCCCAATTGCAACAACCTCGTCGGGATTTACTCCCTTCGACGGGGCTTTTCCAAAGAACTGTTCCACCACTTTTTGAATGGCAGGAATCCGGGTTGATCCTCCTACAAGTATTACCTCATCGATCTCTGATGCAGACAGGCCGCTATCCTTCAGTGCCTTTTTGCATGGTTCAATGGTGGCCTGAATGAGTTTGTCGCTCAGTTTTTCAAAATGAGATCTTGTAAGTGTTTTTACAATGTGCTTTGGTATGCCGTCAACTGGCATAATATAAGGCAGGTTAATCTCGGTGCTGGTTGAACTGGAAAGTTCGATTTTTGCCTTCTCTGCCGCCTCCTTAAGCCTCTGAAGAGCCATCGGGTCTCTTTTAAGGTCAATTCCCTCATCCTTACGAAACTCCTCAGCCAGCCAATCAATTATCACCTGATCAAAGTCATCCCCACCCAGGTGGGTATCACCATTTGTTGACTTTACCTCAAACACACCGTCTCCAAGCTCAAGTATGGATATATCAAACGTCCCTCCACCAAGATCATAGACAGCAATTTTCAGATCCTGTGATTTCTTGTCGAGTCCGTATGCAAGAGCAGCTGCCGTTGGCTCGTTAATTATCCTTTTAACCTTTAACCCCGATATCTCTCCAGCTTCCTTGGTTGCCTGCCTTTGCGAATCGCTGAAATATGCGGGAACCGTAATAACCGCTTCGGTTATCTCTTGTCCAAGATAATCTTCAGCAGTTTTTTTCATTTTCTGAAGAACCATTGCCGATATTTCCTGCGGTGAATATTTGCGGTCACCAATAATAATGCGGGGAGTGTTGTTATCACCCTTCTCAACTTTGAAGGATATGCGGCTGATCTCAGGTGAAAGCTTATCATAGGTTTCACCCATAAAACGTTTGATGGATGAGATTGTCCGTTCCGGATTTGTAATCGCTTGCCGCTTTGCCGGATCACCTACTTTCCTCTCACCATTGTCAACAAAAGCGACAATCGAAGGGGTTGTTCTTTTTCCCTCACTGTTGGGAATAACAACGGGTTCATTACCCTCCATTACAGATACGCAACTATTTGTTGTACCTAGATCTATTCCTATTATTTTACCCATAATATAATTTCAGTTTATTGTGTTGTTTTTGGTAAGTAAGTATTTCAATCATTATGCCATTCATCAGTCATGACAATAATATGCAATAATGACACACAGAATGAATAAAACAGGGTAATTCACAAGTGACAAAAAGGCAGGAAACAGGGTTTTACTCCAAGCCAGCCAATACAATTTATTCAAAAAAATACAAAATTTCGACTTACAGAAGGAACCGCTTCGCTTTACGATAAAATTTTTTTCATTTGTCAGTGTGTAATTTTACACAGAAAAAATTTTATGTACATTTATCCTGTAAAAACAAGAGTCAAAATTTTGTAAAGAAGTTACAAAATTTTGACTGACAGGATGAACCGCTGCGCTTTACGATGAATTTTTTTTCATTTGTCAGTGTGTAATTTTTAATGAAAAAAATTTCATCTACATTTATCCTTTAAAAAGCCAGAATTTTGCTTTGTTAACCAATAAATCATTCTGCAATGTCAATGCACGGTAGTTCAAAAGCTAAGAAAGTTACTACTCATGTCCTTCAGGAAATGAAGCTACACGGCGATAAAATAGCAATGATAACTGCCTATGATTATTCAATGGCAAGGATTATTGATACAACAGGGATTGACATAGTACTTGTTGGTGATTCTGCCTCAAATGTTATGGCTGGTAATGAATCTACACTCCCGATAACTCTCGACCAGATGATCTATCATGCTACTTCGGTCGTAAAAGCAATTAACAGAGCACTTATAGTGGTTGATATGCCTTTTGGAACATACCAGGGTAACTCAAGAGAAGCAATGTCATCTGCTATCAGGATTATGAAAGAAACCGGCGCCCACGCTATTAAAATGGAAGGGGGCTCTGAAATCATCGAATCCGTCAGGCGCATACTCTCTGCAGGGATACCCGTAATGGGACATCTCGGATTGATGCCTCAATCAATTCACAAATTCGGAACATATGTAGTAAGGGCAACTGAAGAAGAAGAAGCCGGAAAGTTGGTAGAGGATGCCAGACTCCTGGAGGAAGCAGGTTGTTTTGCCATTGTTCTGGAAAAAATACCGGCCAGACTGGCAGCCAATGTAACATCCCAGCTCAGGGTGCCGGTAATCGGTATAGGAGCGGGTGCCGGGGTCGACGGACAGGTTCTTGTGCTTCACGACATGCTGGGGATTATCCAGGATTTCTCACCAAGGTTTCTGAGACGCTATCATAACCTCTTTGAAGAGATCAAAGGAGCTGTGCAGAACTATACCGAGGATGTGAAAAACAAGAACTTCCCAAATGAGAGAGAACAATACTGAATTCGCGGATATAAAAAAGAGCTCTCCCTGCATAATATATGAAGATAATCATCTTATTGCTGTAAATAAAGCAGGTTCTGAACTCGTACAAGGCGACAGGACAGGCGACAAAACTCTCCATGAAGTACTTAAATCATGGTTGAAAAAAAAATACAATAAGCCAGGAGATGTTTTTCTTGGTGTAATTCACAGACTGGACAGACCTGTCAGCGGTGTTGTTGTATATGCTAAAACAAGCAAGGCACTAACAAGGATGAACCATCTTTTCAAAACAGGGTCGGTACAAAAAACTTATTGGGCAATCGTTGCCAACGAGCCCCCTGCTGAAGCCGGGACACTGATCCATTATCTCAGAAAAAACAATGCAAGTAATAAATCATTCGCTGTTACCAGAAATTCAAAAGGATCGAAGGAAGCTATCCTGAGCTACAAAGTTATCCATGTATTCAGAAATTATTACCTGCTTGAAATTGATTTGAAAACAGGGAGGCACCACCAAATCCGTTGCCAGCTTTCAGAGATAGGCTGCCCGGTGCTGGGTGATCTTAAATACGGATATCGACGATCACTTGAGGGAGGCGGTATAGCGCTGCATGCCAGAGAGATATCCTTCAGGCATCCTGTTGGCGGCCAGTTCATACGGATCACTGCAAACCCTGAAGGTCATATATTGTGGGAAACCTATCTTGAAATGATAGATGCCGGACAAGCAGGCACAACATAATAATAAATTATTATTTTTAGCCCAGTCAATCATGCAGCAGCATATAGGCCCCGTTACCAACAGAAGATAAAATGAGATACAAGGTTTTGATTGCAGGTGACAACAAAAGATCATTAACCATACTTCGGAAATCACTTGAACCTTACACTTCGGAATTTTCAGTACATTGTTCATGGTATAGTGATAACAACACTATCCTGCACCCTTGCGGGATCCCGGATATTGTAATCCTTGATTTCGACGATATTGGCAGCAAAGGGATGAGCCTGCTGAAAAAAATTAGAGAAACCCCGCTACTTTTTGGTGTTCCACTGCTTATGACAAGCCGGCTCCCTTCAAAAGAAATTCAAAGAGCTATAATTGCCGGGGCCGATGACTTTATAAAAAAACCTGTTCACCATGTTGAACTGAACATAAGGATTAAATACCTTATACAGAAAAATATTCTCTACCGTGAAAACAGCCGGCAGTCAGATGAGCTCAGAAAACTGTCGCTTGTTGCTGACAGAACTGAGAATTCTGTTCTTATCACCAACACCAGAGGAGAACTTGAATGGGTAAACAAAGCATTTGAAAGGTTATACGGTTATACACTTAAAGAATTTACTGAAAAGTATGGCAGGGATATACGGACTGTTTCTCCCCGGTTTGCAGAAGCAATGCAAAAATGCCACAAGAAGCGGAAGTGGCAGGTATATGAATCCAGCCATATATCAAAAGATGGAGAAAAGAAATGGATACAAACTTCACTTACCCCTGTGATTAGTGATGAGGATCAAAAAATTACAAATTTCATTGCCGTTGAAACAGATATCTCTAAACTAAAGGTGGCACAGGAAAGAATGCTTGAGCTTAACCAGGACATGGTTGACCTTACAGTAAGTCTTGAGCAGATAAATTTAAAACTGGAAGAGAAGCAGAAAGAAGTAAACAAACAAAAAAAGCTGGCTGAGGAACAAAAAAAGCTGGCCGACAACCTGCTTTTAAACCTGTTCCCTTATGAGATAGCCGAGCAGTTGAAGATAAAAGGTACTGCAAAACCAAAGCATTACAGGATGGTTTCGATAATGTTTACCGACTTCGTTGGTTTTTCAAAACTTTCAGACCAACTCTCCATCCATGAGCTTATAAAAGAATTAAGCATGTACTTCGAAAAGTTTGATATAATTACCAGGGAACATTATATTGAGAAAATAAAAACAATAGGCGATGCTTACATGTGTGCCGGTGGCTTACCGTTAAGAAACCGGAGTAATCCAATAGACACAGCTCTTGCAGCCCTTGAAATTCAAAAATTTGTCAGAGAGACAAATGAAAGGCAACTTGCTGAAAATAAGCCCAAATGGGAAATAAGACTGGGCATACATACAGGTGAAGTGATTGCCGGGGTCATTGGGAAAAGTAAAATGGCATATGATATATGGGGTGATGCTGTGAATACTGCCAGCAGGCTTGAAAATAACGGAGAGCCGAATAGGATAAATATTTCAGGATCAACCTATAAATACATAAGTAATTATTTCGAATGTAGCTACAGGGGAAAAATTCAGGTGCACAATAAAGGCGAAGTTGAGATGTATTTCCTGAACCGGCTCAGGGAGGAGTACAGTGAAGATGATGAAGGCATAGTACCAAACAACACATTCCGTAAGATTCTTGCAGAGTTTTAAAATGATAACCCGTGTTGAGAATTAACTATAAATACCTTCAATCCAGCAAAGCATCAGCGATCACCGGGAAAAAGGGAAGATTGGTCAAAATAGAGAGGCAGAATTTCCCTTACGCTTCTAACCGACCTTATTTTTGCGCCGCTATCAAAATAAAGAACCATATTTACGCCAAATCGTGTTTCAGATTCAAGAATAACCTGGCGGCAGGCTCCACAAGGATATACCGGTATTTCCGTTCTGTTACCTTGTTTATCTATACCCGATATCGCCATTGCAGTAACTGCCTGATCAGGAAATTGCGAGTTTGCATAAAAAAGTGCTATACGCTCGGCACAATTTCCAGAAGGGTAGGCAGCGTTTTCCTGATTATTACCGGTAACTACCATACCGCTTTCAAGCAACAAGGCAGCCCCAACCCTGAAACCGGAATAGGGAGTATAAGCGGACCCTGTTGCCTCCCGGGCGCGCATGACAAGTGTTACATGGTCTACAGGAAGTTCGTCAACAGAATCATATTCAGTAACAACAGATTTAATGACAAATTCTCGCATATACAATAATATTGAAGGTTCCGCTGTTAAACAGAATAACTGTTATACATGCAAGATACCTGAAATTTATAAAATATAGTTTAACGATAAACAAATTTCAATGAAGAGTCTCTATGCTATCGTTCTTTTATTCTTCCTGATAACAAGCTGCAAGACAACACGGCATATTACGCCTTCTGTTTCCAATACCAGGGCAGAGTACATTGCCAAATACAGCGATATGGCCATCAGAGAGATGAGGCGTACGGGTATTCCGGCAAGTATAAAAATGGCACAGGCGATTTTGGAATCGGGCGATGGTAACAGCACACTGGCCAGACGGGCAAACAACCATTTTGGAATAAAATGTCATGAATGGACCGGCAGAAGAATATACCATGATGATGATGAGCTTAATGAATGTTTCAGAAGATACTCCAGTCCGGAAGATTCTTTCCGCGACCACAGTGAATTTCTTACAGGAAGGTCAAGGTATGCCGGATTGTTTGAACTTGATCCATACGATTATAAAGCATGGGCAAGGGGATTGAGAGAAGCCGGATATGCCACTAACCCCCAGTATGACAGAATACTAATAAGAATAATTGAAGAAAATGAGCTATACCTGCTGGACAGGAGGTCGGGATTCGAACACGGAGTAACAGAGGGCCGGACACCCGCAAGAAGGGAAAGAGACCGTTCATCTCCAGTTGAAACCGATGTCAGGGTACTTAACAGGATAAAGTACATTATTGCAAGCGATGGAGATACATATGAAAGCCTAACCCGGGATCTCGAACTTATGCGCTGGGAACTCTCGCGCTATAATGATTTCCCCGACGGCCACCGCATACAACCCGGGGATACTATCTTTATCCAGCCAAAACGTATAAGAGCAGAAAGGGGAACAGATATACACGTGGCTAAAGAGGGAGAAACCATGTGGAGTATTTCACAAAAGTATGGTGTGAGGCTTAACCGGCTTATGCGGAGGAACAATATGCAGGAAGGTCAGGAACCATCAGCTGGAGAGACAATCTACCTTAGAAGAAACAGGCCTGTCGAAGAAACAAGTGAGTCACCAAAACCATTATTTAATCTTTGACCAATCATCATTCCCTGCTTCTTTTATTGAGCTATTTATCATACAAAATGCTCACCGCCGGTGGGTCTGAATCCTTTTATGAACTCTTCGGCAGCCATTTGTTTTTTACCTTCAGGCCGCAGGTTTTTTATAATTACTATACCCTTACCGGCTGCCACCGTCAAACCCCCTTCAAGACTTACCACCTCACCGGGAGAATACCTGTGTTCATCAGGTAATGCCACAATCTCAAAGATCTTAACATCCATTTTCCTCCCACCGGAAAAAAGTCTTGTCCATGCAGAAGGGTATGGACTCAGACCACGTACAAAATTGTGTATCTTCCAGGAAGGAAGGCTCCAGTCAATCCGGCAATCACTCCTTGTTAATTTAGGGGCAACCGGGATATCATCACCTTCCATCAGGTCATTCTGCGATACAGGTGTAATAATTCCGGAAGTCATCTTGTCGACTGTCTTCAATAAAAGTCCGGCTCCAATTTTCATTAGCCTGTCATGAAGCTGACCTGCTGTTTCGTTGTCACCTATCTCAGTCCTTTCCTGTAAAAGTATCTTGCCAGTATCAATCTCTCTGTCAATCAGAAATGTAGTTACCCCGGTAACCTTTTCGCCATTAATTATTGCATGGTTAATGGGTGCAGCTCCCCTGTAACGCGGCAAAAGAGAGGCATGAAGGTTAATTGTTCCCATCGGGGGAATACGCCAGACCTTTTCTGGCAGCATCCTGAATGCAATAACAACGAAAAGTCCTGCCGAATATGACCGCAGATCTGATGCAAAACTCTCATCTTTAAGGTTTGAAGGTTGTAATACAGGTATGTTTTTAGCAACAGCAGCCTTTTTAACTTCTGACTCAGAAATTTTCAATCCTCTTCCCGATGGTCTATCCGGTGCGGTAACTACTGCACTGATATGGTATCCGTTTTCAATTAGCGCTTCCAGTGATGGAACAGCAAATGAGGGAGTACCCATGAATACTATTTCAGGAGTCTTGTAAATCATAGGTAAAAGAAATTAGCCGTCAATATTGCCCTCGGATTCTTCAGGCCTGACCAGGTCGAGAAAATGTCCCATCTTGTCTCTTTTAGTGACAAGATATTCATAATTATGCTTGTTTACCAGGGTCTTTAAATGTATTGTTTCAACTATTTCAAGACCATAGCCCTCCAGTCCCTTCCTTTTAAAGGGATTGTTGGCAACCAGCCTTATTTTACCTACACCGAGTTCATGAAGTATATTGGCACCAACACCAAAATCCCTCTCATCATCATTAAACCCAAGGCTAATATTTGCCTGGATAGTATCCATACCCTCCTCCTGAAGTTTATATGCAGCAATCTTATTGAATAATCCGATACCCCGGCCCTCCTGATTGAGGTAAACAATGATGCCACGTCCCTCTTCCTCTATCATCTTCATCGCTTCATGCAACTGATTTCCGCAATCGCAACGTTTAGACCCGAATATATCTCCAGTAACACAAGATGAATGCATCCTCACGAGTATGGGATCATTCCTGCTCCACTTCCCCTTGATAAGAGCAACATGCTCAGTACCGTTTGATTTCTGCCTGAATGGGATCAGGTGAAATTCACCATACCTGGTAGGAAGTTTTACCTCCACGCCCATTTCAACTATGCTATCCCTCTGCAGCCTGTATGATATTAATTTCTCAATAGAGATAATCTTGAGGTCAAACTGTTCAGCCATCCTGACCAGTTCGGGAAGCCGTGCCATTGTCCCGTCCGGATTCATGATCTCTACCAGAACTCCTCCGGGTTTTAGCCCGGCAAGTACAGAAAGATCAACTGCCGCCTCAGTATGTCCGGATCTCCTGAGTACACCTTTTGTCTTCGCCTTTAAGGGAAAGATATGCCCGGGCCTGGCAAGATCTTCGGGTTTAGTGTCAGGGTCAACAAGAGCATTTATGGTTTTTGCCCTGTCTGATGCAGAAATGCCGGTCGTACAACCCCTGCCTATTAAGTCAACTGAAACGGTAAATGCTGTTTCATGCAAAGAGGTATTCTTGCCAACCATTAGTTCAAGTTCCAGCTCCTCACACCTCTCTTCAGGGATTGCCGCACAGATAAGCCCTTTTCCATGCGTCGCCATGAAATTTACTATGTCTGGAGTAGTAAGTTCAGCAGAAGCAACAAAATCCCCTTCATTTTCCCGGTCTTCATCATCAACCACAATAATAACCCGGCCCTTTCTGATGTCATCAATTGCATCTTCGATCGGGTCGAGTTTCCTACTGATTTCTCCTTGTTGGGTGCCAGACATTTGACTTTACTCCTTTCAGAAATTTAATAAACCCGGCCAAAAGAGCAAGGTTCATACTTACAAAGTGGGTAATAAACCGCAAAAGTACAATATGAGTTTTAATTTTCCCCAATAAATAATCAATAATTGGCACAGAAAGAACCAAAACCTGAATTATCAGGAGATACCTGTAAAATGAATATTCCTGCGAAAGCCAAAGGCTTGAAAAAAATATCAATATGAGAAAAAATGGTCCCAGCCAGCGTAAAACCTTATGAGATAAAAAACTGAAAGACAAGCCCCCCCTGACCGACAATAATAGTGCATAAAAATGTTTCAGATTCTGAAAATTACCTGCTGCAATCCTTGCTTTACGTCTAAACTCCTCGCCCAGCCTGTTTGACACATCTTCATAAACATAGGCTTCAGGTTCAATTATCGCTTTATAGCCCGCCTCCATGACCTTCATGCAAATATAAAAATCATCTACAAGAAAGGATTTCGGAACTTCATTGTACAATTCTCTTCTGAGGGCATAACAACCTCCAAATGGACCCATCATCGTTCCCCAGCACAGACTTTCATGGTATTTTATCCTGACCTCCCTGTTGATGTAGGAGTTTTCCTGTATGGATATACCGCTCTTATTAAGGCCTTTGTGCATCATATGGGAATCAACAAGTCCGATTTCAGGATTTCTGAAATGTCTCACAAGCCTGAACATAGCTTCCTGGTCAAAGAATACATTTGCATCGGTTATCAGGATTATTGGTGACCGGGATATTTTTACAAGATCATTGATTATGGCTGATTTGCCACGCCGGATATTAAAGGCCACAAAATCAATATATCCGTGCTCTGATGTAATTCTCTCCAGGATTTCATTGGTGCAATCTGTAGAAGCATCCGAACCAACCAGTATTTCGAAATCCATTTTTGGTAACTTAGAATCAACAAGCACCTTTATCTTTTCTTCAATCACATCCTGTTCATTGTGAACCGCCATAAGAACAGAAACCGGGGGAGTCTCTTCCGGTTTTTCATAGTGATTTTTGTTGGGAGTTCTTTTTGAAGCAATCAGTGCCAAAATAAATGGATAAAAAATATAGGAGTGCACAAGGGCAGCAACCGAAATCCATAAGATGGCGATGACAATCATGCCGTGTATTTTTTATAGAACCCGGTCAGATTCTCTGTAATAGTACGGTTGTTATATGATTTCAATGCAAGTTCACGCGCTCTCATACCCATAGCCCGGCCATCAGCAGGTTTGTCAAGCAACCTTCCAATATAAACTATGAATCTGTCAGGATCATTGGCTGAAAAAAGATGGATTCCGTTTTCATATGAAATTCCTGAAAGGGCTTCCCGGGATGCAACAATTGGTTTCCCAAAATACATCGCTTCTACGACCCTTACCCGCACTCCGCTTCCTGAAAACAGGGGAACAACAAGAATACCGGGTTTGGAGAGAAACTCACCTGAATTTTTAACTTCACCAACAAAATCAGCTCCGGATTTCCGCAGATAGGCGGCAAGTTCCGGCCCGGCGTTCCTTCCCGCTACATAAAACCTCAGAGAGGGCCTTCTTCTTTTTAATTCTTCCCAGACATTTTCAAAAAACCACTCGAGCGCCTCTATATTTGGCAACCAGTCAAGTGCTCCAATAAACTGAAGGCAATAAACATCACCCTCATAATGACGTTTTAGAGAAGCCTGATCATCATACATGCCAAAAGTCGCCACGATACCCGGCTTTATGTTACCCATTTTGTTATATATCTCAAGGTCATTTTCTGTAATGGCAACAAGCATATCATACTGGTTTATAAACCACTGCTCAAGGCGCATGATTCGATGATATTGAATATCAATATACCACTTTTTTAATGGATTATTGTCACGCTGCCCGTATTTTTCCCATATCCTGTGTTCAACATTGTGTGCCCTGTATGCAACCACGGCATCTGAAAATTCCCTGATCGTATCAATGTACGGGGCAAGATAGAGCCCCTCAAGCTGTACTAAATCATACCTTTTATCATTCAGAATTTTAGCAAGCATGGCTTTGAAATCAATACTTATATACCTTTCAGAATTGTATGGTCGTGATGTAAAAATCAGGTTATAAAGAAGGGAGAAATAATTTACCCTGTTGTCAACATAAACAGCAACTGATTTAACAGAACCAGGAATTTCAGTGAGTATATCATCAGAAGAAACATGATGTTTTGCGGTGTTCATTGCCAGCAGGTCAACACGGTTACCAGCCTCTGCAAGCCCCCTTGCCATGTTATATGTTGCCAGTGAACCACCATCTCTGGGAGGATAGGGCATTTTATTGCATACCAGCAAAATATTCATTTACAAACATTTTAATACTCCTGCGTTTGTTGCCTGGCAGTAGTGTAGGAACTGTAACGGTCGACGAAGCTCCTTAAATAACCTTTTATCCGCTGATAAACAATATAGTAGGTTTCAGTATTGAGAATCACTGAATCGGTTGTCGCCTTGTACGTGAGAAAAATACCCAGTGGCAATAGTATGATACTGGAAATCCACATACCGGGAAATGCCGGTATTACGAGTTCTCTTACGAATTTTTGTGCAGAGATATCCACCACATAGTATAGCACGAAAAAAAGAACAGATACAACGACCGGCATTCCAAGTCCGCCTTTCCGTATTATTGCACCAAGTGGAGCTCCAATAAAGAAAAAGATAAAACATGCAAATGACAGAGTGAATTTCCGGTGCCACTCCATTTCATATCTGCGGATAGTTTTATTTCGCCAGTCAAAGTTGGTCTTTGTAGAGAGTATCTGGTTACTTGCAAGTTTTGCGTCAACCAGGGCCTGATCCCATGCCCTCCTTATCTGGTCATGGGTAAGGCTTTGCTCCAGTTCAAATATGTCGGCCGGTTTCCTTCCGGCTTTCACAATAGTATCATGTATCTCAAGCAGGTATGCCTCCTTCTTAAAGAAAGATGATCTCATCATATTTCCGGTATGTTCGACTACCTGCCTTGTGAGCTCCTGGCTTAACGAATCGCTTGTCATCACGAGCTGATCAAGGTTCATCATCTGCGAATTGTGTCTGAAGTGCTCCTCATCAGTTCTCTGGAGGTCAAAACCAGACAGTTCGATTATCAAAACCTGTTCATCAAAGCGATCATTCCGGTGAGGATACGACCTTTCGCTTCGCTGGCGTCCCCTTTCCTCCATCTCCTCGTAATTATAACCGCTGTAAAGGGTTGTTACAAGATGGCCTTTGTCCTCAGTTATTCTCATAAAACCAGAATCGGCAATGGTTACCTTGAGATTGCCACGCCTGTCTGAATGATCATAAATCTTAATGTCGTACATCATGTTTGTACGATAGTTCCTGGAAGCAATCTTGATGCTGAAATTGTCAATGCCATTATAAAAAATTCCCTCACGTATTTGCATTTCAGGCCTCTGTTGCTGAACATCATAAAGTAATGACCTAAATCTGAGGTTTGTATATGGGAGGACATTGTTTGAGAAGTAGAATGCACCTACACTCATAATGACAGTAAGTATTATAAGTGGGCTCATGATCCTCTGAAGTGAAATACCGGCTGACTTGAGGGCGGTAAGTTCAAAGTTTTCTCCCATGTTTCCAAATGTCATAAGTGATGAAAGGAGGATAGCAAGAGGCAAGGCTAAAGGAACCAGTCCGGCAGAGGTATAGAATAAAAGCTCTGCAATAACGGCAAACTCCAGCCCTTTACCGATCAAATCATCAATATACTTCCAAAGGAACTGCATCAGCAGCACAAACACAACCACAAAAAATGTGGCTATGAGCGGCCCTATATACATTTTTAGAATGAAAATATGCAGCTTCTTCATGGTATACCTTTCCAAAAAAACGTCCAGGGTTTAAAACGGATAAACTCTTATTTTTATGCTGAATTATGCAAAAATAAGGTTTTTTTAAACATCCCTGCTGCATCTTGGCATCAAAGACCCATGGTATGCTTTAGCCTTGATATCTGTGTATCCCACAGGTCTCGTGCATCTTCTGTATCCTCTTCATCTGCAAAATCAGTTATTTCGAGGGCTACGTCACCTGTGAGCTCATGCTGGTGTATCTTGAATTCAAAGAATGTCTCTTCATCGTCTGCTTCCAGCCAGCGGAAACGTATATGCTTATTCTCCTTATGAGATATCATCTCAGCCTTTTCCTCAGAGCTGTCCCATATAAAAGTAAATATCTTACCTTTCAGGTTGACATCGTCAGCAAACCACTCCGACAATCCCGATGGAGTGCTCAATTGTTTGTACAATACACTCGGCGAAGAATTAATTGTATATTCAAGTTTCAGCTTCTGCTTCATTTCTCAGTATTTTCTTTAACATCGGGTGAGAAAAACCTTCTCCCGTCATATTGCAATATAGAAAAATTATACAATATAAAAAATCCAAAAAGTTATTATATTTGCAGCCTGATTGGAGCCATCCTTTGAACTTCAGGGGATCTTTCCCTTGAAATTTACAGGGGGTTCGTTACATAATAGGGCGAGGTAGCTCAGGTGGTTAGAGCGCATGATTCATAATCATGAGGTCGGGAGTTCAAGTCTCCCTCTCGCTACAAGAAAGTCAAGCACTTACAACACAATCTTGGTGAGTGCTTTTTTTATTATGGATACACTAAACTGCCGGAAACCAACTCATGTCTTTTTAACAACCTGTAAAGACTCTCCTATCCCTCCCTAAGTTTCTTGATCTCGTTGAAATGATCCAGCACCATCTTCTCCCTCTTCTCCCTTGAAATCTTGCGGTAATTCTCAAACTCCTCCTTAAGCTCTTCAATGTCTTTAAGTGTATTTACCATAACTGTCCTGTTGCGCCAGAAAACCAGAGAGCCTGCAACCAACAGGAAAGCAAGGCCGGCAATAATTGACCAGACAAGAAGGTTGTATCCTGTTTTATGCATGGGAATTCCCAGGAAAGCAATCGAGTCGCGGTTCCTCACAGCGAAGTCCAGGTCACCCCTTAGATCATCGAGGAGTATCCCTAATGAATCAATATCATTATTCAAGGTATCGAGTTCAGCCGTAAGGGCTGCAATGGTGTTTCCGGTTTCGGCCAGGGAATCGAGTGAGTTTGATCTGAGCTTCTGGAACATATCCTCCCTGATGGCCCTGAAATTATTGTATATCTGGGTTCTTTCCTCAATATATCCGAATTGTTCTTCAAGTGTACCTGTTTCGAGAATTTCGGGCATGACCGGTTGTCCCGAGATTTGTGCCGTCATACAAATTAATGCTGTCATCGCCAACAGGATGACTCTACCGATTTTCAAATATAATTTCATCTACATAAAATTTTGTATGACACTCATCTTTGCGCACTTCGAAAAATCTTCGATTACTTATCCTGATAATTTAAGGCAAATTACATACACACTGTGTCGTGCCGGTAATCTTACGCACGATGCACAATGGTTATTAAACAGGTTAATGCATAAGGTTATTATCAGCGACAGTAAAAACTTTATGAATTATTTTTATTCCCCGGTACTTATTATATGGCTGATTATACAATAACAAAAAGTACCAATTACTGCCATGCAAATATTTTTTATCTCTTTACTACAATATATATAGGCCCGGAGGCTATAACTTGATGAATATCTTTTTCCTGTATAGGATGTACACTGGTATGAATATTACAAATACGTACATCAGCGCGTAGATCAGGCTTGCAATCCTGGGGTCAAGTCCCAAAGACCAAAGTCCGTCAACAAAATGGTGGTTGAGTGACTTTCCTCCCCAATATGGAATCCTGTAAAACAAACCCGATAATACACCGGCAAGTACATAGGCAGTTATTGCATTGGCACCATATATTACACCAAAACTGGTACCTCGCCGGTAACCAAGAATATCTATAAGGAACATGGCTGTTGCCAGTGTCATCGATGCAAGTCCACTTGTATAAAGGACATAGGAACTGGTCCATATATTCTTGTTTATCGGGAAAGTCCAGCCCCATGCCTCACCAAGAATAACGGAAATGAACCCCAAAGTAAAAAGCCAGATAACTATACGTTCGCGGCTTATTCCGCTGACAATAAGCTTACCTGCAAGCATACCCGTTATACCCGTAACGATTGCCGGCAGTGTACTGAATATTCCCTCAGGATCCCAGTCACCCTGCCACATCCTTCCAGGCAGAAGCTGCAGGTCAATCCATGCAGCAAGATTTATGCCGGGCTCAAGCATCGGCTTACCCATACCGGGTGTGGGAATAAGTGTCATAGCAAGCCAGTATGCGATCAGGATACCCGCACCAGTCCATGCCTGAGTCTTCCAACCCGCATTCAGGTAAAGAAACGCACATGCAGCAAATACCAGTGCAATTCTCTGAAGCACTCCGGCAACCCTTAGATTGGCAAAATCAAACATCGGGAAAAGTGCGAGAAAAATGCCAACAGCAAAGATCTTGATGCTGCGTGACACGATTTTCTTGTACATATCTTTTTTTGGCAACCCTGTTTCCAACCTTTTGGTGTAGGCCAGCACAACCGAAACACCAACAATAAATATGAAGAACGGGAAAATAAGGTCGGTCGGGGTTATGCCATGCCAGTCCTCATGCAACAGGGGCTGGAACACATGACTCCAGCTCCCCGGGTAATTAACCATTATCATCGCAGCAATAGTAAATCCGCGAAACGCGTCAAGTGACACGAGCCTCCCTGAAGCGGCTTTTCCTGAATTAGCAGTCATATTAAAAAATTATTGTCAGTACTCCGGAATTAATTATCTTGCAAACAAAAATCTTTAAACCCCAAAAATATAAATTATGGCAAGAACAGGATTGTTTTTAACAGTAGTTTTTCTGATTATGATGATGACGAACTGTGCTCCCCAAACTCCGGAGCCTGACCAGATAGAGATAACCTGGGAGCTCATAAGCAACACCTACAGTGATCAGCCCCGTACAAAGGCTGAATTTACTATACGGAACAATTCCACATATCGCTTAAGGGATTACAACTGGGCACTCTATTACAGTCAGCCCCCGAGAAGGATCTTGTCAACCAATCCGGAATCATTTACTGAAGTGGAGTGGATAAACGGCGACTGGTTCAGGATTGTCCCTCAGGAGGGCTTCAATCTGAGAAGGGGTCAGGAAGTCACTATTACTTATGAAGCAAGTGCCTGGTGGATAAAGGAGATAGATGCACCGATGGGACTCTATTTTGTCTTTTATGATGACGAGGGCAATGAAGTTGACATCATTACAGCCGACAACTACACGGTGTTGCCCTTTGAGAGAGAAGAGCAGATATCAAGGCACAGGAACGACCTCACCCCCATTCCCACACCTGAATGGAGGTACGAAGAGAACCAGAAAATGAGTCTCTTAACCGCAGACGAGCTGAAGCATGTAGTACCAACTCCGGTCGCCGTCAGGGGAACAGGGGAGTATGTGACCTTTACAGAACCTGTCAGTATTTTATACCAGGAGGGGCTTAAAAATGAGGCCGATTATCTGGCCGGACTGCTTTCAAGGCTTACCGGACAGGGATTTTATCCGGAAGAGGGAACCGGGGAGAGACCAAACAGTATACTTCTCAGGAAAGAAGACTTTATGGTTGGCGGTAAAGATAGTGAAGCATACCGGCTTGAGGTAAGGAACAACAGGAACATAGTTGTTACCGGCACTGACAATGCAGGGGTGTTTTATGGCCTTCAAACACTCACAGCTTTGCTCCCTGTAAACGCTTTCACCGGGACAGCCGATGCTGTAAGGATGGAGGTACAGACCATAGAAGATGCTCCAAGGTTCGAATACAGGGGTATTCACATTGACGTGGCCCGCAATTTCCAGCCAAAGGAGCAGGTATTAAAGGCCATTGACCTTATGGCATATTACAAGCTGAACACTCTCCACCTGCATCTTACAGAAGA
The DNA here is from genome assembly GCA_007131165.1 of Bacteroidales bacterium. Classification (GTDB taxonomy): domain Bacteria; phylum Bacteroidota; class Bacteroidia; order Bacteroidales; family PUMT01; genus PXAP01. The sequence continues at coordinate 18,774 of SLRB01000174.1, forward strand.
TGAAGGGTGGCGTATTGAGATAAGAGACCTGCCTGAACTAACTGAGGTCGGGGGGCAAAGAGGACATACCACGAAAGATGCTCCTGCCCTTCATCCAGCATACGGGTCTGGCCCTTTCCCTTATGCCGAAGGCACCTGGGGCAGCGGTTACTACACTCATGATGAGTACATTGAAATATTGAAATATGCAAACGAAAGACATATAAGGGTAATCCCAGAGGTTAACCTGCCCGGACATGCCAGGGCGGCAATCAAGGCCATGGAGGCCAGGTATGAACGCTTCATGGAAGAGGGCAACGAAGAGGCAGCAAATGAATTCAGGCTTATTGACCCGGAAGAGACATCGGAATATATTTCTGCGCAAAGCTTTACCGATAATGTGGTTAACGTGGCCCGCGAATCTGTTTACCATTTTTTTGAAACAGTTGTAGATGCTATAATTGATATGTACAGGGAAGCAGATGTGCCCCTGGAGATATTCCATACAGGTGGAGATGAGGTTCCTGACGGCTCATGGACAGAATCGCCAATGATAGACAGTCTTATGGCAGAAATGCCGGAAGTTGATGATCCGAAAAACCTGCAGGCCTATTTCTTCGAAAGAGCTGTCGGCATATTACAGGAGAGAGACCTGAAGATAGGTGGATGGGAAGAGGTGTCACTACTCAGGGAGGCACCCGGGCAATATGTTCCGAACCCGGAGTTTGCCGACGGAAGTGTCATCCCCTATATATGGAACAGCCTCTGGGGCAACCAGGATTTGGGTTACCGCCTGGCCAACATGGGATATCCTGTTGTGCAATGTCATGTATCCAATTTCTATTTTGACCTCGCATATAATAAAGATCCCAAAGAACCGGGTCATTACTGGGCAGGCTTTGTCAACACCAAAGATGCATGGTACTATGCACCCTATGATATGTTCAAGACTACAGTGCGCACAGCTATGGGCCGGGAGGTAGACATAGATGAAGAGTATGCAGATATGGAAAGGTTGAGGCCCGGGTCACGCGGCAATGTTCTGGGTTTGCAGGCCCAGTTCTGGAGTGAGACCATTCACGGACCCGAAATGCTGGAGTACTATATGCTGCCAAGGATGATAGCCTTCTCTGAGAGTGCCTGGGCCCAGGAGAGAAGCTTTGAAACCATTGAAGATCATGATCGAAGGTTGGAGGAAGCACAGGTTAAATGGAACATCTTCGCCAACACCCTTGCTCAAAGGGAGCTTCCCAGGCTTGCCGGACTTCACGGCGGATTTAATTACCGGCTGCCGTTGCCCGGGGCTGTTATTGAGGGAGGCCTGTTAAAGGCGAACATAGGTTTTCCGGGACTGACAATAAGGTATACAACTGATGGAGAAGAGCCAGCACGAACCTCTGCCATCTATACCGAACCTGTCGAAGTAACCGGAACGGTCAAATTAAAAGCCTTTGACCGTGCTGGCCGCTCAAGCCGGACAGTGACCCTTGAGTAACCAGACGTAATAAATACTGATAAAAAAAGGAAGAGGTTGCTTCAATTAGAAGGCAACCTTTTCCTTTTTCAGGCCGTATCAGTCGGGAGATTATCCATTAAGCAGGATATCAGCACAATGCAGCCAGAATTCGTTGTAATGCTTCCAGTATACAAAATTACATCCCCAGTGGGGAGCCGGATCGGACATATAAGCCAGTGTACGGCCTTTATCGAATTTACCTGTGGCTAACAAAGGATCTCCTGTCTCCTTAACTGAAAGTA
>SLRB01000366.1 GCA_007131165.1 Bacteroidales bacterium
AGATAGTTAGTGAGGCATCGCGGCAGAGGGTCAGCTCCATATCATTTACATATTCGGAACCGACTGTTTTTTATGAGTATGTATATGATATAAGTGTTATCGCGAAAGAACGGGGGCTAAAAACCAGCATTGTATCGAACGGGTTTATCAATCCTGAACCTCTGCGGCAGCTGCTGCCATACCTCGATGCAGTGAAAATAGACCTCAAGTCGTTCAGCGACAGCTTCTACAAAGAAATATCCTCAGCCAGACTGGAGCCTGTGCTTCGCACCCTGACAGTGCTGAAGGAGGAAGGCACCTTTTTTGAAATAGTGTGCCTTGTTGTGCCGACGCTTAATGATGATCCTGGCGGGATCAGGAGAATGTGTTACTGGATAAGAGACAACCTGGGTGATGATGTGCCCATACATTTTACAAGGTTTTCGCCAACCTACAGGCTTACAAATTTACCTTCAACTCCGGTAAGGACACTCGAAGCGGCTATCGGTATTGCACAGGATGAGGGACTGAAGTATGTGTATATAGGAAATGTACCCGGGCACAGGAACAACTCCACATTTTGTCCCATTTGTGAAGAGAGGCTGATTCACCGAACTCATTTTACGGTGCATGAAAATGTTATAGAAAATGGCAAATGCAGTTACTGTAAATATTCAATAAATGGTATCTGGAGCAGTGAATGAAAGAAGGCAGGGTGGCAGATATGTACCCTGCCAAAGTCTGAATTTTTATTTATGACAGACAGGAGCCGAAGAAGATTTGTTACCAATATAATTCCAGGATGTGCAGCAGCCCTGACGGCCGGATTATTTATGCGTATGGGTCATGCAGCTATTGATAATGATGATTTAGCCGGACGGGAGGCGATGTTCTATTCAAAGCTCGACGGAAACCGCGTCAGGTGTGAGCTGTGTGCACGCAGATGCGAGATAGGAGCAGGTAGGAGAGGATTTTGCAGGGTCAGGGAAAATGTGAGGGGCAAGCTATACAGCATGGTTTACGGCAGGCCTGCGGGACTGCAGGTTGACCCTGTTGAGATGGAGCCGATGTACCATATGGTACCCGGGCACAGCAATCTTTGCGTATATACGGCCTCCTGCAATTTCCGCTGCAGGCACTGCCACAACTGGCGTGTATCACAACGCGATCCGGATGAGATAACGACGATAGCCCGGTTACCGCATGAAGTGGTGCAGGAGGCTGTGAATCGCGGTTGCAGGTCAATCTCCCACAGCATCAACGAGCCGACGGTCTTTTTTGAGTATATGTACGATATTGCCCGTCACGCCAGGGAAGAGGGGCTAATGACCCTTTTCCATACCAACGGCTATATTAACCCACTGCCACTACGTAAACTCCTGGAGGTAATGGATGGTGTGACGGTCGACTTAAAGGCTTTCAGTGAGGGGTTCTACAGTGAGGTTTCATTGGCTGAGCTTGGGCCCGTGCTTGAAACGCTCAGGATCATTCGAGAGGAAAATGTACATCTGGAGATTGTGAACCTGGTGATCCCTACACTGAATGATGACACCGGCGAAATATCGGATATGTGTGCCTGGATAATGGATAACCTGGGCGAAGATGTACCGCTGCACTTCAACAGGTTCACACCATCCTACCGGCTGACGAACCTCGCCCCGACACCGGTCACCACGCTTGAGGCTGCAGCGGATATAGCCTACGGGAAGGGATTGAAATATGTTTATGTTGGCAATGTAGCCGCCCACAAGTACAATTCTACCTGGTGCCCGGGGTGCCAGACGAGGCTTATTCACCGGACTCATATAGCGGTTCTCGACAACAGCCTGCAGAATGGAAACTGCGGTGTGTGCGGCTACAGGCTGGAAGGAATATGGTAAAATGACAGAAAGATTGTATATTATTAATTTTTGTGGTTATGCGTAAACAGGGCCGTCGTGATTTTATTTTCAAGGCAATCGCAGGAAGCGCTGCTGCATTTACAGCCGGCTGCATGCTGTTCAGAGGTAACAGGAACATGCTGCCGGGTATATTTTCATTTGCACCGGCAGCTGTTTCTGCCGGGGTCCCGCCGTTAACCCCCATCCGCGAAAGCGGTATAAAAGAGGCGGTGTCTGCAGGGACTGAAGCTCTGTTTTATTCGCCGGCCGAAAGGAACAGGGTCAGTTGTGAACTGTGTTACAGGAACTGTGTTATAGCCCCTGGCAGGAGAGGGTTCTGCCGCAACAGGGAGAACAGGCGGGGCACCCTTTACAACGTTGTTTACGGGCGTCCGTCGGCCGTTCATGTCGATCCTGTTGAGAAGGAGCCGCAGCACCACATGCTGCCGGGGGCAGAGATGCTCAGCCTGGGTACAGCGGGATGCAATTTCCGTTGCCTGCACTGCCATAACTGGCACCTGTCGCAGCGTTCAATAGAGGAGATAGGGCGCTATTACGACCACTCGCCGGCAGATGTTGTAAATACAGCACGTCAGCTCGGGGTGAGCATAATCTCTTCAACATATAACGAACCTACGGTTTTTTACGAGTATGTGCTTGATATAGCGCAGATTGCACAAAGGGAGGGATTTAGGATATTGTGGCACTCTAACGGGTACATCAGGCCTGAACCGCTACGGGAACTACTTAAGCATACTGATGCTGTTACTGTAGACCTCAAGGGGTTCTCAAAGAGAGCATATGACAACTCATCAGCAGAGCTGGAGCCGGTACTCAAAACTCTTAAGATCATAAGGGAATCGGGTGTATGGCTTGAGATCGTAAACCTGGTAATACCGGGTATCAATGACTCCATGGTTGAGATAGGCGATATGTGTGCCTGGATAAGGGATACCCTATCTCCGGAAGTTCCGCTCCACCTGTCCAGGTTCTTCCCTAATTACAAGCTTACCAACCTTTCTCCAACCCCGGTGGAGACTCTTGAGAAGGCTTATGATACCGCAAAGGGGGAGGGACTTCATTATGTCACGCTGGGCAACGTACCGGGCCATGAATATAACTCCACCCTTTGTCCCAAATGCAGCGGAATGCTTATCAGGCGTATCCATTTCAAAGTGGAGGAAAATAATATCAGGGACGGCAGATGCGCATCGTGCAGCCACGTAATACCCGGTATATGGAGTTGACAACAGAATCCTGGTCATGAGCATACCCGGCAGCATGAAGCATAGAATAATATTTGCCCTGGTCCTTATGGGATTTAGCGGACTGGTGGCCCAGATAGTGCTGCTGCGAGAGCTTATGGTAGCTTTCCATGGTAATGAGCTTTCGATAGCGGTCGTACTGGCCAACTGGCTGCTTCTTGAGGCGGCAGGTGCAAGATTCCTTGGCAGTAAGATGTCGGCGGCGGGGCAGGGCAGGGGGCTTTTCATTCTGGTAACGGTCCTTTTCTCGGTCTTTTTTATTGCAGCTGTTTATGGTTCGAGGGTTTTCAAGGAATTCCTCAACCTTGTGCCGGGCGAGGGGCTTGGGATTATGCCCATGTTTTATATCTCCTTTATTATCCTGCTGCCTGTTAGTGTGTTGCACGGCGCGCTCTTTACTTCCGGCTGCAGGCTCTACTCAAAATACTCTGCACGGCAGACCGTTGGCGGCGATGTTGGCGGCGATGCTGGCGGTCATGTTGGTGGCGATGTTGACAGTCATGTTGATGGTCATGGTAATAGCCGGGATGATGGCAATGGAGCAGATGGCGGAGCAGGAAGCATTGCCAGGGTCTATATATGGGAGACGGTGGGTACCCTGGTGGGGGGACTGGCCCTGACATACCTGCTGATACCCTTACTGCACTCTGTCAGTATCGCCATAGTACTGGCTGTTATGAATTTTATTGCATGTATTCTGCTTTTACCACAATTTTGGAAAGAAGCTGTTCCCACGGGCGAAAGAGTGGGTGGCATTATGCTATATTTACTGGCCGGTTTCTCTGTTTTTCTTTTGACATCGGGCGGGGCGGAGCGGATTCATGATCATTCGGTAAGGAAGCAGTGGCGTGAACAGAACGTGGTACACTATCAGAATTCGCATTACGGTAATATAGTTGTTGTGGAAAGTCATGATGAATATACTTTCTTCAGTGACGGGCTGCCTGTTATCACCACACCAAATCCCAACCTGGTTTTCGTTGAGGAATTTGTTCACTTTCCCATGCTTTCACACCCTTATCCTCAGGATGTATTGGTTCTTAGCGGTGGTGCGGGCGGTGTAATAAGTGAGATATTGAAGCATGGTGTGCGAAGGATAGACTATTCTGAGATCGACCCGCACATTCCGGCGGTCATTGAGAAATTCCCTACATCGCTTACTGAAAAGGAGCTGGCTGATGACAGGGTAAATATCAGTCACACTGACGGCCGGTTTTATCTCAAAAGGACAGATCAAAGATATGATGTCATATTGAGCGGGTTTACAGATCCGTCGTCATTACAGGCCAACAGATTCTTTACCCGCGAGTTTTTTTCGCTTGTCACAAGCAGGCTTGCACCCGAAGGCATTTTTGTGGTGGGACTGCCCGGCTCGCTCACCTATATGAGCCCTGAGCTGGCTGACCTGAATGCCATGGCGCTGGCCACGCTTGGCGAGGTGTTCCCTTATGTGGAGGTTATCCCTGGCGATGGGTTAAACTTTTATCTGGCTTCGGGTTCTAAGGAGATTTCCACGGTGGGTGCTGAGGAGATGACGGCAAGGGCCGGTGAGCGGGATATCAGCTTCAGTCTGATTACTCCCGGATATCTTGAGTACAGGCTCCATGAAAGGTGGGGGGACTGGTTCCGGGAGAATATCCGTGAGGTAGAGGGTCGGGTTAACGCCGATTTCCGGCCGCTTGGGGTGTTTTTCAGCCTCGTGTGGTGGAATGAGAAATTTTCGCCTGCGTTCAACAGTATTTTCAGGCATAGTGAGAGGATAAACCTGCCCTTGATGGCGGGGATTTTCCTTGCCATGATTTCAATATTCCTTGTTGCTGCTTCCCGAATACGACAGCCACTGAAGCCTGCACTGTCTTTGTGCATAGTATCTACAGGATTTGCAGGGATGCTGTTTGACCTGATCCTGATCTTTGCTTTCCAGGTTCTTTTCGGATATATTTTTTACTGGCTGGGGCTGTTGGTGACTGCTTTCATGGCCGGGGTAATGGCCGGGGGGATGTGGATGGCTGCCCGGATAAAAAAGGCTGACAACGTCATGCCGCTGTTGATAAGGCTGGAGGTGGCACTGATAGTTTTTGCCTTTCTGCTGCCTGTTATTTTTCTCCGGGCAGGACCTTTACTGGCTTTGCCATGGTTTGACATCTTGCTGAGGATTGTGTTCCTGTTACTTTCATTCCTCTCCGGCATGCTGGTGGGTGCGGAGTTCCCGCTGGCCAACCGGGAGTACCTCCGGTTATCGCACGATATTGGAAGCACAGCGGGGCTGCTATACAGTGCAGATTTGTGGGGAGGATGGATAGGAGGAATTCTGGGGGGTGTACTGTTGCTGCCGGTACTCGGACTTGTTCAGACCTCATTGGTAATTGTAATGTTTAAGGTTGGGGGACTGGTGGTATTGCTGTTTGCTGCAAGAGCCCAGTCAGCACGAGGTTAGCGTGAAGCCTGACTTGATTTGGTTAAGTGTAATTAAAATCTCATCCGGCAAAACAGCTTCCGGGCAAAATGACTGCTACTGGATGTAATAAGGCATACCATGCGGGAGGCAAAACAGATGACTGTTTGAAAAAGGCAGGGCTTTGTATTTAAGTTGGTTTATCATTGATGGTCACCTGCATAATCGTCACGAAGCCGGTCAATGCCTGTAAGCCTGCCATCCCGTTCCACATACCAGTATGTCCATCCATTATTGCTTTCGCGGTTCAGTATCAAGGCGCTTATCTTATGTATTGATCCCGCTTCGCCGTTGAAAATGAGTGATGCGTCGGCCTGTACCCTTGCAATGTTTTTCCTGTCTTTGGAATATACATACTCACCTGCGTTGATCAAGCCGGATTCTAAAAGTTTGCCGAAAGGTACTTTTGGCCTTTTTTTTTCAACGGTGTACTGCAGCAGCTGGTTGTCCAGGGGACTGACTTTTGCCAGGCGTTCATTTGCTATTTTAATATATTTCTCTTCCCGTTCTATTGCTATGAATTTCCTGCCGAGTTTTTTTGCAACAGCAGC
>SLRB01000187.1 GCA_007131165.1 Bacteroidales bacterium
AACCGGGGTAGCGTGTACCCTGTAACCTGAGAATTGTTCATTATAATTTTATCAATATGAATAATACGAAAGGGCAGGTTAAAATAAAGGCGGTCAGTGCCGAACTTTTCATCAATTAAAACCGGACCCACGACAGAAAGCAAATGTAATGGAATAATTAAATAATTTTTATTAAAAAATATTAAAACTATTCTCCTGCAGCACGGTGGTGCCTGGTTACCGATTGCTTGACTATCTCTTTACATTCCTGATGTTTTTCATTCATTAGTTCCATTAACCTGAACTGTGCTCTGCACCGCCTGATATTCTGCTCTTTGTAGCCGATCGAATAGTAGACATCACCCATAATGTAATCGGTAAGGAATCTCAGCCCCATTATGAAAGTCATGTACCTTGCCGAAAGTGGCAGCAGGTTGATTTCTTCCTGCGTCAGGAATGAAGCAGTTTTTTCAATGAAGCCGTCTGAGTATGCTTTGAAAACCGGTATGCTGAACGTTATCCTGTCCAGATCGGCTTCATCTTCTTCGGCGGTGTTTGCTGCTGTACGGATGGTGTCGCCAAAGTCATAAAGTGTCAGGCCTGGCATTACGGTATCCAGGTCAATTACGCAGACTGCGTTGTCATTTTCGTCAAACAGTACATTATTCAGCTTGGTATCGTTATGGGTTACCCTTACCGGTAGGCCTCCTTCCCTTTCAAGCCGGGGTATAACCAGCATTTCTTCTATTGCCCTGCCGGCAAATTCTATTTCTTCCTTCACCTCCCTTACCCTTTGTGCTTTGTCTTCCCTGACAGCTTCTGTGAAATTTTTAAAACGCTTTTCAATATTATGAAAATCGGGAATTACGGGAAAGATTTCATCTGCAGGCATATCCCTCAGGTCGCCTATAAACTGGCCGAATGCTTTCCCGGCTTCATATGCGACTTTATTGTTGGGAACAATATCATAGCTTATTCCAGGATCAAGCTTCCGGTACATGCGCCAGTGGTTGCCTTCGCTGTCGGTATAGTAGCTTTTATTGTTCCGGGTCTCAATTACTTCAAGAACTTCAGCAGGCTCATCCTGTTTCCTCTTTTTCCTGATGTGCCTGGATACCCGCCGGATATTCGACATCATCTCATGTACAGGAGGAAAAACATGATGATTTATCCATTGAATTATAAAGTCGGGCTTATCCTTTTCAGCTGTCCTTACAAGAAATGTTTTGTGTATATGTCCGGATCCAGTCGGGCCCGCATCAAAAAAAGTACCTGCTGTTTTGAATTTACTGAAAACTTCTTTTATATTACTGTCTGACATTACTTCCAAAGGTTTTCCGGGTATTCTCCTTTTTTAATTTTTGCCGCAATGCTTTTTATTGCAGCCTGCTTGTCTTCCCTGTAAGTAATACCAAACCAGGAGGCATCGCAATCCAGCACCCTGACCCGGGCTTCACCGGCACTTATGAGCTGATCTACGAGGGTTGGTATATAATATTCAGCTTTTGGATTGCCGATATTATGGTCAAGAAAGGATGAAAAACGCTTCCTGATATGGCCGAAAACCGAAATATCAAATCCCCACATATTCATTGACACAATTGTATCGTCGCTGAGGTTAACCGACTTATCGTTTTCGACGGAGACTATTCTTCCGTTTTCGCGTTTAATTTTGGTCAGTTCTGTTACAGAAACAAGATAGCCGTTCGGGTCGATTTCACATACCCCTCTCGATACGGTTCCGTGCTCTGACAGGGTATTACCAAGTTTGTACCCGATCATGCAATATTCTGTCTCGTTCTTTTCATTATTCAGGAACCTGCACATTTCACTGAATGCTTCATACCCGTAATAGTCGTCGGCATTAATGGCTGCAAAAGGTGTCTTAACGGCATCTTCTGATATCATTATTGCATGTGCTGTTCCCCATGGTTTTTGACGATTTGCAGGAACCTGGTAACCTTCGGGCAGTATATCCAGCTCCTGGAAAACATAGCTGGTATCTATTTTGTCTTCAAATCTGGTAAGCAGGGTTTCTTTGAAGTCATCTTCAATGGCTTTCTTGATTACAAATACGACCTTCCCGAACCCGGCCTTTATTGCATCATATACGGAATAATCAATTATAGCTTCACCGTGGGGGCCTATGGACTCGATCTGCTTGAGACTTCCGTAACGGCTTCCCAGACCCGCAGCCAGTATAAGCAATGTGGGTTTTGACATAATTCGAATGGTAATAATAGCGGAGAATGACCGCACGGGTCATTCTCCTGCAGATTTTACTGTTTTGATTTAAGCTTGTTCCATGATCTGTAAAGCAGGTATGATGATACAGCTGCCAGAGCAAAGAAAATACCTGCCTGGCTAATATTGCCATATAGCAGATTGCCGATGGTGAACAGGATACTGTAGATGGATATACTGCCCAGTATCATACAAATAATACCGGTAGGAACATCCCACTTGAGGTCTGCTTCCTTGATAAGTTCAACATTTTCAGCCCTGGCCCTGTCAACAACAGGCTGCCATCCTGGTCCCCCGGGTCTGATCTTGGTGTAGAAGCTTCGCAAAGTCTCTTCCTTGACAGGCTTTGTAAGCAACGTAACTATTATCCAGGTGGCTGACGTAAGGACCACCACCCCGACGAACCTGATAATTGCCCAGTAAGTTTCTGTTGAGGGAATACCCAGAACCTCGATTGCTCCGTTTTCAAGATATGTTATGCCAAAGTTCTCAATGGCGATAAAAATAAGGGAGAAGGCAACGGCAGCTATCATCGACGATATTTCAGAGAAAGCGTTTATTCTCCACCAGAACCACCTGAGGATATATATAAGCCCGGTTCCCGCACCAATCATCAGTATGTACTGGAACGCCTGGAGAGCACTCTGCAGTATCAGGGCAAGGATTACCGAAAGCACCATGATGGTAACAGTACTGATCCTGCCAACGGCTACTTTTTGTTTTTCAGTTGCATTGGGATTATAAAAGCGACCATAGAAATCATTCACAAGGTATGATGATCCCCAGTTGATATGTGAAGCTGTTGTTGACATATATGCCGCTATTAAAGAAGCAACCACCAGTCCCAGCAATCCTGCCGGCAGATATTCCCTGAGCATGGCAGGATATGCAAAGTCTTCCTGCACGTACCTGGTGGCTACATCAGGAAACCTGTCAGCCATTGACTGGATATCAGGGAACACAATAAGTGAGGCAAGCGCTACAATTATCCATGGCCAGGGGCGGAGTGCGTAATGAAAGAAATTAAAAAGAAGCGTTGCTCCTACGGCATGATCCTCGCTCTTTGCAGAGAGCATCCTTTGTGCCACATAACCTCCGCCTCCGGGTTCAGCTCCGGGATACCATACCGACCACCATTGGACTGCAAGAGGGATAATGAATATACTCAGGAGCAGTTCAGGCTGGGATATACTGGGTACGAAACTGAGATTGTCAACCACATTCGGGTGGGAGAATAGTGCCGATAGCCCCCCGACCTCGGGCGACCTGGTTACATATACCGCCGCTATAATCGCGCCGAACATAGCAAAACTGAACTGAAACAAGTCTGTCCACAAGATCGATTTCAATCCCCCAAGTCCGCTATAAAATACCACGATCACGGCGGCTATTATAAGAGCGGGTGCAGGCTGAAGCCCCAGCATCACACCAGCTATCTTGATAAATGCAAGTGACACTGTTGCGATAACCATCACGTTAAAGAATAGTCCAAGATATACTGCCCTGAAACCTCTCAGAAAAGCCGCCATTTTGCCGCTGTATCGCAACTCGTAAAATTCCAGGTCGGTCATAACCCTCGACCGGTTCCATAGTTTGGCGTAAATGAATACCGTAAGCATACCTGTAAGGAGGAAGGCCCACCAAAGCCAGTTACTTGCTACTCCTCCCGTACGTACCATATCGGTTACCAGGTTCGGGGTGTCGGCCGAGAAAGTTGTAGCCACCATTGAAACACCCAGCAGCCACCAGGGCATATTGCGGCCTGACAGGAAAAAGTTTGTTGTACTTTGTCCCGCCTGTCTCGATGCAAAATATCCTATCGAAAGAAGGATTACGAAGAAGATGACAATTATGATCCAGTCAATCGGTTGTAGTATCATTATTCACTTAGTTATTATGGTTATTAATATTAGGTTCCTGTGAAAATATCGTTGTCATTACTACAGGGATCGTACCAAGCAGTACGGCCTCCTCACCCAGTTCGCTAATGTGAATGGCGGTATCCTGCCTTATCCTGTTTATTGTGTATTTGTTAAGTTTCTGCTGAATGGGGTCGGCAAGAAGATTTCCTGCTTGCGCCATATCGCCGCCAATAATTATCATTTCCGGGTTAAGCAGGTGGATCAGCACAGCCATTCCGCGTGCGAGGTATGCCCCGGCCTCTTCAAGCAGTTCAATGGCAAACTGGTCGCCTTGCTTTGCGGCAGAAATGATGTCTGAAAGTTTTATTTTTTCTGTAACCCCTTCTACGGCTTTTTTTATTATCGAGTTAGTACCCTCTTCAATTTTTAGCCTGGCCCGGGTAACAATCGATGATCCTGAGGCAACAGTTTCAAGGCACCCTATCTTGCCGCATTCACATAATTCGCCATCAGGTACCATCTGAATATGCCCGAATTCTCCCGAGAAACCTGAATAACCCTGGTATAGTTCTCCTTTGATTATCATTCCAAGTCCTATCCCCACGCCAACATTTAGACAAAGCACATCTGACCTGTTTTTTGCCAGGCCAAACCAGGATTCACCAAGCGCCATTGTTTTGGTATCATGCTCAATATAGACGGGAATTTCCAGGAGATCGCCGAATATCTGGTCAAGAGATCTTTCTCCCAGTCCGGGATAGCTGTAGCTGATGTTTGTCTTTTTATCAATAAGCCCGGGAAGGCTTATTCCGGCACCGAGGATTTTCTGCCTATCTATACCGTGTTTGGTAATGAGATCATTAATTTCAATTTTGAGGGCATCCAGAAACCCCTGAGCATCAATAAGTCCAATGTCTTTTTGGACGGTTTTGGATAACGGGTGGTTCTCGAGGTTAAAAATATTGATCCTTGTGTATTTCCTGGTGATATCAATACCAACTATAAAGCGGGCTTCGGGATTGAGACCGAAATAAACCGGTCTTCTGCCTCCGCGCGATTTACCGGTTCCCAGTTCAATTACCCATCCTTCATCCATAAGCTCCTGCATGATACGGGTCATTGTTGGTATGCTTACACCGGCCGGTATACAGAGATCGGCTATTGTTTTTTTACCTTCAAGGTATAATATGTTAAAGATCTTCTTTTTAAGGAATACTTTTTTTCCTGTTCCGTTGTTCCTGTCGGAATGATGTGATCCGTTTTCAAATAATTTTGATAAGTTCATGCAATTTGAATATTGATTGTCATGACATCCTGAAAAATTGCTTAAAAATATAAATAAAGTGGAAAACAAATCAATTTTTGTGAAAAAGTTTTGATTGTTTCAACCACAATAGTAAGACAGCCGGTCAAAAACATGGTTTTTTCGCGTAGTGCCGGCTATGTAATACTCAACTCAGGAATTAAGTTGAGCTAACGCTATCAGAAACTATTGAAAAAAAGGAAGGTGCCCATAAGGTATTCACTTACTGTAGTATAATGATTGCCACCGTTAACCGTGACAAATTCAACTCTTTCGGATCCTCTTGAGGTCATTGCCTCATATGCTGTTGATGAATTGAAGTAGAAAACGAAATCATCATCGGTACCGTGATATAATTGTAGCGGTGTGGAAGGTTTCCAGTCGTAATTGTCATTGTCGGCCAGAGCTTCGGTAAATTCTGTGTCAGCACCTGTAGTGATTCCATCAATGAATTGAGTTGTAAACAGCTTTTTAGGGTTCATTTCGATATTGGCAAAAACGCCGCTCTCTGCTATGACAGTTGCGTGCGGTTCATTGTAGTAATAGCTGTATGGTCTGTTTATGTTGTAGACCGTGTTGTAGGTGTCAAGGACCCAGAGGAAATAGTTCAGGTATTCCACTTCCTCGTCAAGACCGGCTATGTATTCTGCAAACATTGTTTTGTTATAGGCACCGGCACCTGCCGTAGCTGCCGTTACACTTAATTCTGCAGCATGTTCTTCCTCCAGCAGCTTCAGAAGAGCCATAGTGGCATATCCTCCTTGTGAATAGCCTGTCAGGAAAAGCTTGTCCGATGCCTTGAATTCATTCCTTTGCAGGTCAAATTCCTTGACTGCCCTCAACATATCTCTTGAGGCAGTTGCCATCGACCTGCCATGTTCATAGGGATGCTCAAGGTGGTATGAGCTGCCGTAACCCAGGTAATCGGGCAGGGAAATAATGTAGCCGGTTGCCGAATACATAACCGCAGCCATATACTGGTCCGATTCAAAATAGGAAGGTGCATCTCCGTCTTCGGTTATGGTTCCGTGATGAAAGCTCATAAGGGGCAGTGGAGATGATGTTTTAGGGACAACAAGGGCGCCTGATGCCGGTGTGGGAGTGTTATCCGTATATACTGTTTCATAAACGATGCGGTAGACTGAAACCCCATATCTAACAAGAAGTTCAATGCCTGAGGGCATATCTCCAAGTTCGCCGATCATGCCAATTATCTCATCCTGGCTTAATTCTGTTATCAGTTCAGCTTCGATAAGGTGATCCGGGTCGGGTAACCGGTCTTCCCTCTCCCTTTCGCAGGAGATAATTATAATTCCTGCTACCAACATAATAATAATACGGCAAGTTGTGTTTTTCAAATGCATAGGTTTTTTATGTTTTAATGGTTGCCGGCTACTTAATTACAACTTTGCCCGGGACAACATTTTTAAGCCCTCTGTGGCCGCCATCTCGACTAAAGTTCTTTTCTTATTTCCATTAACAATGTGTTACGTTTTTCCATCAGCTTTCCGGTTATCCCAACCTTATAAATATGGGGAAATTCAAAACGCTTATGTTCAGCCGGTAATTGTTTGATTCTTTCTGTGGCAAAAGCAGCTATATCATAGGGATTTTTTGATGTGATCATTGTTTTTCCTCTTTCCATCACTTTTTGTACAATTTCTTCCCGCTTTAAGTTTGATACTTCACTGCATTTTTCGGAGTGAAAAGGATGACATATCGTATCAAACTCATCTTCAGAATCAAGAGATATGCCGTCAGCATATAAGCTACCCTGTTCATCTGTAAACCTGAATACTCTTTTCTTTCCGGGCAATACCATTTTCTCAATATTGTCGGATATTTTCAGTCTTTCCCGGCCGTTGCTGAAGACCAGCTTATAAACACCGTCAAGGGCCGCATCATCTCTGCCCGTTATGAGGTTCGTACCCACACCGTAGGCATCAATAGGGGCATCCTGTTCATTAAGACTTCTTATTACATATTCATCAAGCTGGTTTGAGGCTACTATTTTTACATACTCCAGCCCTGCCTTGTTGAGCATCTTTCTTGCCTGCTTGCTGAGATAGGCTATGTCGCCGCTATCCAGCCTTATACCTAACAGCCGGTGCCCTTTCTGCTCCATTTCCAGCCCAACTTTTATGGCATTTGGAACACCTGTGCACAGGGTATTATAAGTATCGACGAGCAAGATGCACCTGTCGGGAAATGCTTTTGCAAACTCCCTGAATGCCGTCAGTTCATCGTCAAAACTCTGTATCCATGAATGGGCCTGGGTACCCGTACTTACCAGTCCGTATTGATAAGCTGCAAGCATATTAGAGGTGCCGGATGCACCTCCAATAACAGCTGCCCTGCTTGCCTGAATACCTCCGGTTCCCTGAGCTCTTCTCAGGCCGAATTCAATAAACTGCTTGTCGCCTGCCGCATGCTTCATTCTGCTGGCTTTGGTCGCAATTAATGACTCAAAGTTCAGAATATTCAGCAGCATGCTCTCGATAAGCTGACATTCGATGATATTTCCTTCAACCGAAAGTACGGGTTCAAAAGGGAATACAATTTCTCCTTCTGCTGCCGACCAAACATCACCGGAAAACCTGAAATGGCCTAAATAATCAATGAACTCAGGGTTGAATCCCCTTTGCCGCAGGAAATCACAGGCATTTTTGTCATATTGAAAACCAGACAGCATCTCCAGCAAATTCTGCAGTCCCGCGAAAACAACATAAGACCCTTTGAAGGGGGCTTTCCTGAAGAAATAGTCAAACCGGGCAGATGTATCTTGCATTCCGCTCAAGAAATACCCCTGCGCCATGGTCAGCTCATAATGATCTGTAAACAGTCCGCTCTGATTATCTACAAGTGCCATAAAATTAATTTAAATCCCCAGCTCAACCTGGAACCGGATTACCCACCCCGTTGATGTGCCCGCTGCCTGGCTCAGGTTTTCGGTGATCCTGTAACCTATATTTCCCTGTGCCTTTATCTTGTGCCTGTCGATATATTTTGTGATACCAAGGGTATATTCTTCGGTTTTCGGGGCGCTGATGATGGAGGGGTTAATTTGTGGTTCTCCGGTGGTGTGTGAAAATATGGTTTCCGGATTTACGTAAGTATACCTGCCGGCAAGCTCTATATTGCTGTGAAAAAAATGGCTGATCTGGAAATTGGTTCCGTATCCTGCCATTACATGGGAAAATTCATCATCGGCCGATACTGTAAGAGGATCGTCAGTGCTGCGGTCCATATATTCGGCATACATTGCCCAACCCCGGTATTTCATTACCGCATCGAGGTAAAGAGCCCTGAGGTCCCTCTCTTCAAAAAGTTGTCTGCCCCTCTGGCCTTGTGCCTTTGTAGCCTTTTGGTTATAATGCCATCCGGCGCCCACGGATAATTTTGGTGTCGGTTCCCTTTCCAGATCCCCCTCGGAAAAGTCGCCGTCATCAATAAACCGCCCCAATGGCATAAGCTCAATACGAGCAGTATAAGCCATGCCGTTTCCCGAGGGGAGGGCATTTCGTCCGTCGCCTGTTGATATTGCCGTTTTCAGATTATAATGCAGGAAGGAGATGTTGTTCGAGTAATATCCCATCATTCCAAAATCGCGGTCGATGTTATAAATTGCATTTACATCAGACCGGTCGGCAAACTGCAGTTGTCCTGACGAGTTTATCCTTTGCCTGTTACCCGGGAGCTTACCCTGACCGAACCCGACATAGAAATTATCGCTAAGGGTGTAATAAACCATGGCATCACGAACAATATGCGGCACACCGCTACCGTCCCAGTCCTGGTCACTTCTCGAAAAAGAAAGCTGCATGTAATAGGTAAGTCTGTCGTTTCTTGTATAACCGTCAATCCTCAGCCTCAGCCTCCTTATGCGCGCGTCGACCTCATCTATTGCCGGACTGCTGCCGGTTAGTCCGTGAAACCCAAGCCGGTTTTGAATTCTGAACCTCAGGTTCAGCCCAAAGCTTGTGTCAGGTGCATGGAATCCCAGGCCCTTGTCGAACCTGATCATCGCTCTTTCGTCGACCTCAGTTTGGGCGTAAGCCAATGTAAATGTATTTGCCAGAATTGTTATCAGCAGTGTGAAATAAAATGAAGTGCGGATCATCTTTCCTTAGCCTTGTCCGATTAATTTATATGCCTTTTCCATGGCCGGTTTACTCATTTGCCCCTCAGCCGTTTCAAGTCCCTTTCCCAGCGAAGCATAGGTAAATTCAGCCCCGGCCAGGGGTGCGGCGAGCCTGGTTATTTTGCCGAGATTTCCGAGCCCTATTACGATAATATTTTTCCCAAGAGAGTAAAGGCTGAGAAGCCGTGCATTATCCTCGGTGCTGTTAACCCTGCAGACGATCTTGACAATATCGGCACCGCTCATTGAACATTCTTTTACGATATGCTCCAGTTCCCTTTTTACCGGTGTCTTCTCCCTGTCGTGGAAAGATATTATGACCCGGCAGTCGTTACCTCTGGCAAATGGAACCAATTCTTCGAGGAACTCTTCACCGGCATTCCATTCGGTATCTATAAGCTCGGCTCCGGCAAGAATAGCTGTCTTCAGTTTTTCAAGCCTCTCGCCGTCGCTTACATTGCCCGGTCTGAAGGCAACTATTGTGCGGGCTTTCTGCGAGCAAAGGGTTTTGATCTGCTCATCGGTAATATTGAGCAGGTCGAGCCGCAGTTCTATTAATTCTTCAGACCCTGCTTTTTCAAGGGCTGTATTGAAATCGGAGTTACCTATGCTAATACATATCATAAAAAAGTGGATAATCTGTTTATATTGCTCCAAAATAAGGTGAGAACGCCGCATAAAAATAATTAGCAAGCAGAGCAAAATGCAAAATTAACATTTTTTATCAAACCATGCGTCACATCAGATTTGTGTTATAAACAACAAGTGTTCAGTTAACTGACATCAAGGATATCCGGTTTGTGAAGATAGCCCGGAAAGTAATAATGAAATAATTTAATTACTTTGCAAAACCTATTCAATAACCATCTGTTTACCGCTTAAATTAATTTATCATGATTGTGATCAGAAACTTTTTTGCAGGCCTCCTTCTTCTGTTGCCTGCGTTACTTGTTGCACAGACTGAACCTGTGGACCTTGACATGGTTCACAGGATAAGGCAGGAAGGCCTGAAAAATTCGCAGATAAGAGATATCTCATTTCACCTGACCGATGTTATTGGCCCCCGGCTCTCGGGCTCCACAGGGTTGAGCAATGCCTATGAATGGACCAGCTCGCAAATGGAACAGTGGGGATTGAGCAATGTTGAGGTGGTGCCCTGGGGTGAGTTCGGAAGAGGCTGGGACAACGAGAAATTTTATATAGCAATGACCAAACCCTACTACCAGCATCTGGTTGCTGTGCCGAGGGCGTGGACAAGAGGTACCGATTCACTTGTAATTGCCACCCCCGTGCTTGTTGATATACAAAGTGAAGACGACTTTGAAAAATACAGGGGGCGGTTAGAAGGGAAGATTGTCGTAACTCCCGTCACGTCGGAACCTGAACTCTCCTTACAGCCACTTGCGTCAAGGTGGGAAGATGATGAACTTGAGCAACTTGCTCAATATCCGGAGATTCGCTCACCGGCATATGGACAGCCAAGGAGGCAGCCGGGCGACTGGTTTGCACAGCGGGCTCTCATGCAGAAGGTTAACGATTTCCTTGAGGAGGAGGGAGCAATAGCTCTGCTCAATGCCTCCGGCACCTATGGCGCCGTTATGTCGCACGGGAGGGGATTTGCTACCAATGTTGAACCCGGTATGCCCGTGGTTGACATGACTTTTGAACATTACGGAAGGATCGTACGTTTGCTTGAGGCAGGAATAGAGGTTGAACTTGAGCTTGACATACGTAACAATTTCCTGTACGACGATCTGATGGGGTACAATGTTATTGCCGAGATTCCGGGGACCGACAGGAATCTGGGAGATGAAGTGGTAATTATTGGGGGCCACCTTGATTCATGGCATGCCGGTACCGGCGCCAATGACAACGCTGCAGGGGTTGCCGTGATGATGGAAGTAATGCGTATACTTAACGAGCTTGAAGTACAGCCCAGGCGTACAATACGTATTGCTTTGTGGGGAGCCGAGGAACAGGGGCTTCACGGATCGAGGAATTACGTGCGCCAACATTATTTTGATCCTGCTGACGGTGGACGCAAACCTGATTATGATAATTTATCGGCATACTATAATGTTGACAACGGATCGGGAAGGATCAGGGGGATATATCTTCAGGAAAATGATGCACTCCGGCCAATTTTTGAAGCCTGGTTCGAGCCTCTTGCCGACCTCGGGGTAAGCACGGTTACCATGCGCCGTACCGGCAGTACAGACCATGTAGCTTTCGATGCCGTCGGCCTCCCGGGTTTCCAGTTCATACAGGACAGGCTTGATTACCGCCGAAGCTATCACACAAACATGGACCTGTTTGAGCGGATGGAGCTTGGCGACATGATGCAGGCAGCTACTGTGGTGGCGGTTCTGGTATACCATACCGCCATGAGGGACGAGAAGCTTCCGCGGAAGCATTTTGACCGCTGAAATAACCGGTAACACCGGCAGGGCCTGTATGCACTAACGCAGGCAGGCCCTGTCTTCACAAAAATGAAGTAGTTTAATCAGGCATCCGGTCATTCTTCTGATTCACCCAGTTCCAGCCAGCGATCGGATTTGGCCTCCAGTTCTGCATCGACAACCGCGTATCTTGATGAGAATTCCTGAAGCTTATCGCCCTGCAGGTTTCCCCCGGCCAGTGCCTCTTCGATCTCAGCCTTTTCCTTCTCAAGCTTTTCTATCTCTTTTTCAAGCTGCTCCAGCTCGCGTTTTTCTTTAAAACCAAGCTTCTTCTTCGCTGCGGGCTTTGGTTCTTTTGTCTTCTTTTTATCCCTTAGGGGGGGACCGCTTGCAGATTTGCCTGAAACACCCTTGCCGGCAGAATCTCCGGCTTTTTCTTTTAGATGATCTTTAAGGTAGTTCCTGTACTGGGTGTAATTACCGGGGAAATCGCTGATAACCCCGTTGCCTTCGAATACAAATATGTGGTCTGATATCTTGTCGAGGAAAAACCTGTCGTGCGATACCACCAGCAGGCAGATGCCGGCAGTGGCAAGATAATCTTCAAGCACGTTGAGAGTTTCGATGTCAAGGTCATTGGTAGGTTCGTCAAGTACCAGGAAATTGGGGTTGCGCATAAGAACGGTAACAAGGTAGAGCCTTCTCTTTTCGCCGCCGCTGAGTTTCCTGATATAATCGTGCTGCCTTTGGGGGGGGAAGAGGAAATGGTTCAGAAATTGCTGGGCGGAGAGTGAAGACCCGTCACTCATCTTTACTACTTCGGCAATATCCCTTACAGCCTCTATCACTCTCTGGTTTTCATCAAAGCTGATGCCTTCCTGGCGGAAATATCCGAAACGCACTGTCTGTCCCCGATCCACACTTCCCTTACCGGGCTTAACCGAGCCGGTGACAATATTGAGGAATGTTGATTTCCCGGTACCGTTCCGGCCAATGATGCCAACCTTCTCGAACCGGCTGAAGGTATATGAGAAATCGGCTATAACAGCCTCATTGCCAAATTTCTTGCCTATATGCCGCAGCTCGATAATCTTGTTGCCGAGTCGGCGGGTGCCGGCTTTTATTTTTACTGTGCCCGCTTCCTGCTGGCCTGATGCTTTTTCCTTCAACTCATAAAAGGCGTCCTTACGCGATTTGGATTTGCCTGTACGTGCCTTCGGGGTACTTCTCATCCATTCAAGCTCCCTTCTCAGCAGGTTTCTGGCTTTATCCGTCTCGGCCTGCATGTTTTCAAGCCTTTCAGCACGTTTTTCAATATAGTATGAGTAATTCCCCTGGTAGCTGTAAATGTTACTGCTGTCAAGCTCGATAATCCTGCTGCACACCCTGTCGAGAAAGTACCTGTCGTGGGTTACCATAAGGAGTGTCATACCCGATCTGCCCAGGTAATTCTCAAGCCATTCGGTCATATCGAGATCAAGGTGGTTGGTAGGCTCATCGAGTATCAGGAGTTCGGGTTCATCGATCAGTACTTTTGCCAGTGCAACGCGCTTGCGCTGGCCGCCGGAAAGCTGGCCGGTGACTTTATCAAATTCGGTAATGTTCAGTTCGGTAAGGATTTGTTTGGCCTTTGTCTCCTGGTCCCATGCCTGAAGTGCATCCATTTGTGATGTCAGCCTTTCTATCTGCCCCTGGTCACCCGACGTTACAGCCTCTTCATATTCGCGAATGGTTCTTACGACCTCGCCCGACGAAAAGAATACCTGTTCAAGAACAGTAAGATCGTTGTTCAGTTCAGGCTCCTGCTCCAGGTAGCCAACAGATAGTCCGCGCCTTGAGGTTACTGTGCCGGAGTCGGCAGTATCTTTCCCCGAAAGGATATTAAGAAGGGTAGTCTTACCCTCGCCGTTCCTTGCCACAAGAGACACCTTATCTCCCTGGTTTATCACAAGTGAGATGCCGGAGAATACCATCAGGCTTCCGTATGATTTGCTTATGTTTTCTGCCTGCAGGCAAGGTGTCATGACCGTGATGTTTTGGATTGCAAAAGTAAACAATAAAAAATGATCTATCTTTACCGGCAGGAACAACATTTCTTAAATTAGCCGGGACTGTTGCGATATAGACATGCCTGCCAAACCTTTTTAAATGAGGAAAGAAGAGCGGTTCAGGAGAGTGCTGGACTATTTTCAGAAGGAGCAACCTGCTCCAGAAACAGAGCTGTTGTATGCCGACCCCTACGAGCTTATTGTGGCGGTAATCCTGTCAGCTCAGTGTACCGATAAAAGAGTCAATATGATTACCCCTGCTTTTTTCAGCAGGTTTCCCGATGCGTATTCACTGGCGGCTGCCGGTGTTGATGAGGTTTTTGAGATAATAAAAAGCTGCTCATACCCCAATAACAAGTCGAAGCATCTTGTTGGAATGGCAGAAGTTCTGACAAACGAGTTCGGGGGAGAGGTGCCTGCAGATGTCGAAATGCTGCAGAAGCTTCCCGGTGTGGGGCGCAAGACTGCCAATGTTATCGCTTCGGTAATCTACAACATGCCTGCCCTTGCAGTCGATACACATGTTCACCGCGTTTCGGCAAGGATAGGGCTGACCCGTAATGCAAAAACACCTTTGCAGACCGAGATGCAGCTTCTCAGATACATACCTGAAGAGCTCATTTCCAGGGCACACCACTGGCTTATCCTGCACGGCAGGTATGTATGCGTTGCAAGGAAACCTAAATGCATTGAATGCGGTATAAAGGAGTATTGCAGGTACTATAATAAAAATAAAGAAAAATGAAGCGCATCTGTTTCGGAATCCTGATTTTGGCAGCTACAGCCCTGGTTAGTTTGCCGGTTTACGGCGGCGACACCATTCCCCCGCTGAACAGGAAAATTGTAGATTATGTTGAATCGGTCATTGGCGAGCAGGTTGACCGCGGTGAGTGCTGGGACCTGGCCTACCAGGCCCTTACACGTATTGATGCCAAATGGGACGGGCAGTACAGGTACGGGCGGGAGGTCAATCCGCGCCGCCGGGATATTTATCCCGGCGATATAATACAGTTCAGGGATGTTACGGTACGTTACCGGGAAGGCAACACCATATATACCGAAACTATGGGGCATCATACGGCAGTTGTTTACCGGGTTATTGAGCCGGGTGTATTTGAGCTGGCCCATCAGAACACCGGCTTTTCCGGCCGTACCGTTGGTTTAAGCATGCTTGATCTTGATAATGTGGTATCGGGCAAAATGTGGTTTTACCGGCCGGAACGGTAAATACAGATTACTGGAGGTTTTTGCTGCTCTAACCGCCATATTTATTGAATGGCAAGTATCTATGCCGCAGACATGCCTTTTTTTGTGCTGTGTTATGTCCTGGCAGCCTGAGCGAGTTTGGGGTGTTTTGCACAAATACAGGAAAATTGATTATATTTGCACCCTCAAACGACTCCGTAGCTTAACTGAATAGAGCACCTGACTACGGATCAGGAGGTTGGGGGTTTGAGTCCCTCCGGGGTCACTTGAAAATGAAGCACTTGCGGGAGCAACCTGCAGGTGCTTTTTTTATTGAATACACGATTGACTTCTGAACAGGACGTTATCAGGTTGAGTACATAAAGAATTTACTCCCCCGCAATATAAAACGGGGGAGTAAATAAGATTATGAAAAAATCAGGAAAATTGTCATTTACAATTTAGTAAAATAATTGAGATAATTCAAATAATGAAGGAATAAATTCAGGCGATCATGATGGTAATTGGGTACAAACCATATTTGATCCTGTTAGGCAAAATTCTTAAAAATTGCTAAACCCCGCAATTAATGACGAGTATAAAGGTTATATTCGCCAGGAGAACATTATTAATAAGACTTACTTTCAAATCATCAAGATGGAAACCGATCCGCCACTTAATTACCGTCTTTTATTCTTTCTTGTACTTTCGACTGCAATACTTATAATATCATGTGAAAAAGAAGAGACAACCCTCTATTCATCAACTCCTTCCATCGAAGCTACTGACATAAGATCAGGCGATGCAGAGTTTTCTGTACTCTACGATACCGGTGTAAGCGGAGAGATTGTTTCCTGTGGAGTTGTCTGGAGCAAGAAGGAGAACCCGACGCTTGAAAACAATGATGGCTATACTGTTGACAGGGGCAGAACCGGCAGCTTTAAAAGTATTGTTACAGACCTTGACCCCGGCGCTACTTACTTTGTTCGTGCATATGTTATATTCACTTCAGATACCATATACAGTGACCAGCTAATGATAATAACCTCTAAACAGCCGTCGGTAAACACCCTTGAGGTATCCGGTATTACCTCCACTTCTGCTATCTCCGGCGGAAATGTGACCAGTGACGGGGGGACCCAGGTAACCGGACGCGGACTTGTTTGGGGTACTTCTGCTATGCCTTCACTCGAAAGGAACGAAGGCATGATGTTCAAGGGAAAGGGTACAGGCAGGTTTGAAGCCGCAATAAAAGGACTTACTGCAAGTAAAAAGTATTATCTGCGTGCCTTCGCAACCAATGAAGCCGGCACTGCCTACGGTAATCAGGTCAGCTTCCTTACCAACGTTACAGCCGTGGATATCGATGGTAATGTTTACCGCAGCATTAATATCGGAGGTCAGGTGTGGATGGCACAAAACCTGAGAGTTACCAGGTACAGCAACGGCGATATGATATCTGCTGACCCTGCTGACCCGGAATGGCAGAAATCGGGCGAGTCAGATCTTGGGTCATACACTGTTTATCCACATACGGAGCTTGATGGCCTGGGGTCTGATGCAGAGGTTGTTGAAGAATATGGGGCATTGTACAACTGGCATGCTGTTGATGATGATCGCGGATTGTGCCCGACCGGTTGGCGGGTTCCTGATGCTGCCGACTGGCAGGAATTGATTGATCATCTCGGGGGTCCTGAGATAGCGGGAGGCAGGCTTAAGAGTGCAGAAACCGCACCTGCTTACCACCCAAGATGGGATAATCCGAATACAGGTGCAACAAATGAATCGGGTTTTTCGGCTTTGCCGGGGGGCAGCCGGACAAGTGACGGAAATTATGGACTTGCAGGGTACCATGGTTATTGGTGGAGCGCCACTGAAATAAACGTTTTTGGCGCGGGTGACATCATGATGGGCTGTCGTCACAATGATGTGATATCCAGCATTGGAAATAAGGAAAACAATTATTCAGTACGCTGCATAATGGATGCAGATTAACCATTCACTCCCTCCAACCGCTCTGCCGGTTCCAGCGAACAGGAAGGCTGTTAATTGCCGGATACAAGTGGCAATGTGAAAGTGAATTTGCTTCCCTTCCCTTCCTTACTTTCTGCAGAAATAGTGCCACCCTGCTGTTCTACAAGCTCCTTGCAAATTACCAGTCCGAGTCCCGTACCTGTCTCGCCATCAGTGCCTGAACTTGATTCAGATATTCCGATATTGAAAATACTTTGTTTGATTTCAGGTGTCATGCCCACACCTTTGTCAACTACCGATATGGAGGCAACCTTTTCTCCGGCTTCAGCTTCTATGCATACGGTTCCGCCTTTATGTGAATATTTTACAGCATTGGAAATCAGATTACGCAGGATAGTATTCACTATATTGACATCAGCATGTACAGTAGTATTATTTTTTACCGATGAGACGAGCCTGATATTTTTATTTGTTGCCATGAGTTCAAATGATTTTCTGCTCTTTTCTACAACCTCCTTAAGCACAATGTCTTCTTGTTTGAGCACGAGAGATTCCTGCTGCGATCGCGACCATAACAGCAGGGTTTCTACGAGCTCAAATAAACCCCTGGATGAATTTTGCAATTCATTTATGAACTTTTTCTTTTTTTCTTCTGTCAGTTTATCATATTTTATATTGAGCAATTCCGCCAGCTGCATAATGCTTGAAACCGGACTGCGAAGGTCATGTGCCAGTATACTGAAGAATTTGTCCTTTGTACGGTTAAGGATCTTGAGGTTTTTCTCAGACTTTAGAAGGCTCGCATTTTTTCTGTTAAGCTCGTTATTTATTTTCTCAAGATTGG
This sequence comes from Bacteroidales bacterium, assembly GCA_007131165.1. GTDB lineage: Bacteria > Bacteroidota > Bacteroidia > Bacteroidales > PUMT01 > PXAP01. Next base: position 17,980 of record SLRB01000187.1, read on the forward strand.
CCTCCGAATCAATAAGTCTCTTGTTCACCTGGTGCATAGCCTTGTTCATCTCCTGCAGCTGGTGGTTGGTTTTTCTTTTGAGATTGAACAGGTGCAGGAAGACCAGGAGTAGTATAATTACCAGAACTGTAGAAATGATCAGGAATATGATAATGGTCCGCTGCCTCTCCAGGTCCATTTCGTTAATAATATTCTCCTGTCTCAATACCTGCATGTTTTCAAATTGCACCCGGTTTGCTATATCTCTTTCAATACTCAGAAGGACAACATCAGAATAATTTCTGTACAAACCGGCTTCTGTTTCATTAACTCTCCTGGAATACTCAAATGCATTTTGAAAATCCCCCTTTGCTGAATATATGAATGCAATGTTTTTTAATGCCAGTATTTTATCCTGCCAGTATTCATTTGAGGTGGCGAGCTCAAGTGCATCATAGGCAAAATTAAGCGCTTCTTCCTGTTTGCCGGTATCGCTGTAAAAATTAATCATCGACAACCAGGTGTTGATAAGCTCCTTGTCATTCCCGGTTTCTTTATACATTTTAATGGACTGCCCGAAGTATTTGCCGGCTTCAGCCAGGTTTTGCTGCCTCCCGAAGTGAAAACCCATCCTGCGGTAGGTAAATGCAAGTATGTTGTTAGAAAGAGCAATATCGGTATATTCTTTATTTGTTGCATCTGCAAGTAACTGCCGGGCATTCTGAAAATATTCCAGCGCCCTGGCCTCTTGTCCCATCACAGAGTATACATATCCCAGGTAGCTATAGCTCTGGGAGATCAATGCCGCAGATCCCATCTTACTCCGCATTTCAAGAGCCTTGTGGTGATAATCGGCCGCCTGTGCATAATCCTCATTCTTAGCATGACACAGTGCTATATTATTCAGCGAAACAGCCATGCCGTCAATTCCTATGCTTCTCTGTCTTTCGATATCATGGTCTGCTGCCCCGGCCCCGGCAGCCATCTCCTCAAATCCGCCCAGGGCGTCTCTGTAAAACCTTAGGGCCTGCTCTGTATGATCTTCCCAATAGTATGTGTTTCCAATATTTACAAGAGTCCAGTTATAGTTTCCGCGTTCATTGATCCTTGCATAAAAGTGATTTGCAAGGAGGTTATTCTCAAGAGACCTGTCTGCCATCCCTAATTGTGAATAGATCCAACCCAGAAAGCGGTGGCAATCATACCTGAGGGTATCAAGGTCGAGCATTATTGCTGTTTCAAGGATCTGAAATAACATACCAAGTCCCTTCTGATAATCCTGAAATGAATATTCAAGAACTATTTCATCAAGCATCTGCCTTTCTTCCTCACCGTATATACCCTGTTCAATACGATTGATCAGAACAGATTCGGGATCTGGCGGCTTCCCATTATCCTGGGCTGCCGAAGGCTCCGGTAAAAAGAGTAATGCTGTAAGCAATATTATTAATACCATTATACATTAACCAAATAAAACTGTAAATATAAATTTATTAATAAAACAATATACCGGATCTGCCAGATTCTGTATTGTCTGGTAAATTGTCATATGTCAAATATCTGTATCGTATTTAAAAACCGGCCGGTTAAGTTGTTAACCTCTTTGTGTCATAAACCAGCCTCTTGTTCAATTATTGAACTAAGAATATGATCAATATTATTTTTTGTTAAAAATTTGCCCAAAACAGGATATTTGTAATATTTTTAGACCGGCTATAAATTCTTCATATTTCTAACAAAATTTCAAGTAACCATGTTGCACGAACCTGCTGCTAAACTGGAAAAAGACAACGCTGCATCATACAAATCAAAGCTTGGTCTCAAGCTTTTTTTTGTATACGGACTTGTATATGCGGGCTTTGTCCTGATCGGGGTCTTCAGACCGGCCTGGATGGGAGTCAGGGTGGTCTGGGGACTTAATCTTGCTATTTTTTACGGATTCGGACTCATACTGTTTGCCATAGTGATGGGCTTTCTATACCACCTGGCATGTTCGAGAATGGAGGACAAACTTAACGGCAAGGAGGGCAAACAATGATATATGATGTTTCAACCCTGCCTGTTATAATATTCTTTGTTTTCGTTGCCCTCGTTCTGATACTTTCATTCTATTTTGCGGGAAAAACCAAATCATCAGCCAGTTATTTTGCCGCAGGAGGGACAATACACTGGGGAGTTAACGGAATTGCTTTTGCCGGCGATTACCTGTCCGCCGCATCATTTCTTGGAATATGCGGAATGATAGCATTTGCCGGATATGACGGTTTTCTTTACTCAATAGGTTTTCTTGCAGGCTGGGTTGTGGCTCTTTTTGTAGTAGCCGAGCCGCTCAAAAGAATGGGTAAGTTTACATTTACCGATGCACTGGATTACAAGTTCAACTCAAGGTCGATCAAGTTTTCTGCAGCCATCAGTACACTTGTCGTTTCAATATTTTACCTCATCCCCCAGATGGTGGG
>SLRB01000108.1 GCA_007131165.1 Bacteroidales bacterium
ATACCACAAGCCTTTTATTAAATGGTGAGGGCGAAGAGAATTCGATACCCGGAAGATAAATGGTATCACCATCAGAAGCTGCATTATATGCATCAATGAATGAGTTGGCCGTGGCAAAGGTTGTCATCTCTCCTTCGCTCTGCAGAACCACTCTCTGCTGTGCATCGGCGGTAATGGCAAAAAAAGCTGCCATGATAATCATAACTGTTACAATCTTTCTTTTTAAAATCATAATATCATCTGTTTTTAAAATTAATCTGATCAAATTGCCGTGATCGCTATGCCGGTTGCTCTCAGTTGACTCTGTGACCCCAAACCCTGCTGTTTGAAACTGGTCGGGGAGTGAAATTGTAGCCGGGGACGTTAGCCCGTCTGGAAATTGCTGCAGAAGCCTCAGTTTTCATTCTGCGCCTCGACGGTTATTTCAATATTCAGGTTTCCGTCAGGACCGGTCGTCGGACTTACCGAGCTGCTGCTTATATTGGGAATAACAGGGATTGCCATTTCCCTGTAGGGGAATACTCCACCGTAGATGCCCACCTGCTTTCCATCCGTTCCTGTATAGGCTTCCGGGTTTACCAGGCTGTAATCATCTTCATAGCTGAATGCTGAACCGTTCTGGTCTGCAAAAACCGGGCTGAATGCAACCCCCTTGTAATTGCCTGCATCCGTATCAGTGCTATGGAACCGGGGGCCCTCGACCTCAATAATGTTATTCAGCCATGAATTGCCTGTGGAACCTGAAATCCAGTACCATTCGCTTTTATGGTAAAAAATGCTGTTCCTGATGGTGTTGTTGTCCGAACTGTTCAGCAGGTAAGCATTTGATGAGGTGAAAAAGAATATGTTATTACTGAACAGGTTGCCCTCGCTGCCGGAGATCCGCCCGTTTATTACAGAGTTATAGATTGCAAGATTGTCAATGTTATCAAAAAAGTTTGTCGCAGTGGAGGCAAGAACACATCCGGTAAATGATATATTTGTCGATGGGTTGCTTTTATCACCCCGGATACTGATTGCTCCCGAGATTAAACATCTTACAACCCTTATGTTGTTTACAGACACGTTATTGGAAAAGGTTGAGAAGCCACCTGTGATGTGCAGCCCCTCCAGGTGCAGATGGTCTGCCCCTGCAGCAAGCCTTATATCACCACTTATAATGGTTTTCCCTGTTTCGGTAGTGGCACCGGGGTAGTGGCCGGCCCCAAATATCACCAGTTCTTTGGCTATTGAAGAGGGAGGTGAAAATGTTCCCCCCGGCAGGTAAATCGTGTCGCCGTCAACAGCATCGGCATAGGCCTGCTGGAAACCGTCGGAGCGGTAGTAGAATTTAACCTCTCTCGCCACACCCTCGCCTTCTGTATGCAATGCTACTGCAATCTGCGAATAAAGAGCCGGTGAGTTTACAGCAAGAATGAATACAAGTATTGCCGCAATATTTTTCATAATCATACATTTATAATGAATAATTTCACATCATTCATCCATGATCAGGCTATGGATAAACAAACATGTCCGGTACCGGACCGGCATTTTATAAAAAGTTCAGGAATCTGCTCTCAAAACTATATTTCCTGAAACAGGTATGCCCTTCAATTCGTAAAAAACTTATGTCAAAAGGTAAATTGTGAATAACTTATTTTTTACTTTTGCTGACGCTTTCACCTCAATGGGCTGATATTGATGATTAAGACGATCCTGCTGCTGAATCCCGTTTATGTTACTCTTTTCTGGGCATTGGTGCTTACTCTTGAAAACAGAAAGCAACAAGTTCCAAAGCTTTTTCTGGGACGTTTCATGTTCGTTGCATTCGTTCTGTACCTGTCACATTTTTTTATTTTTCAGGGCAACTTGATGTCTATCTGTATCTCGACAGCATATACACACTGGCATCTTTGCTGGTTTACCCACTTTACCATATATATGTGAGGCTTCTTACAGTTGACAGATGGTTCTCGGTAAGATCGCACGGTAAGTATCTATTGCTGCCGGGACTTGTGTTTGTCCTGCACCTGGCCGGCTTCATGTTAATGGACAGATCTGAGGCTATGTTCTACCTGGAAAAAGTTCTTCCGGGTCAGATTCCGGGACATGGGATGACCGGCTACATGAGTTTTGTATATCTTTTATTCAGGCTGGTTTTTATCGCCCAGGCACTTTTCTACCTTATTATCAATTTCAAATTAATATTCGCACATAACCAAAGAATAGAAGATTTCTATTCAAATGTGGAGAACCGTAAGCTGAACTGGGTACAGTTCTTCAATATCACGCTTGGGTTCACATCCCTTGCAAGCATAACCGTTGCAATTACAGGTAGAGATGCTTTTGCCGAAGACGACATATACCTGGCCATTCCCTCCCTGATATTCAGCATCATGCTTTTCATAATCGGTTTCCTGGGAAACATCCAGGGAGAGGTCAATCCTGAAGCAGATGAAAAAGAAACCGGGATGAACGAATTTGACGGTTCAAGATCATCCGGCAACATAAAAAATGCTCCCGGTCAACATATCAAGCAAACAGATAATATACCTTCCGGAGATAAAACAACGGCTGCAATAGAGCGCAGTAACATTGCAGCGGACAGGCAAACCGGGGTAAAACAGGATGAACTGCCTGATAATACAAGTACAAATCCCGGTAAATTAAAAAAAAGGATGGAGTCACTGTTTGAAAATGATATGATCTTCAGGAACCCGGACTTGAAAATATGGGATGTAAGCAGCTTGCTTGGCACAAACCGCACATACATCTCAAAAATTATAAATACCGAATACGGCAGAAATTTTTGCAACCACGTAAACTATTACAGGATCCAGTATGCAAAAAAAATAATAAGTACTAACAGTCAACTCACGAATGAGGAGGTTGCCGAACTTTCAGGATTTGGTTCGGTAAACTCCCTGTACAGAGCATTCCGGCTTGTTGAAAATAAAACCATCGGAGATTTTAGAAACAGCCTGACCTGATAATCTGCAAGTTCTGGGATACTCCTGATCTTCTATGCTTTGAGAGCACCGAAGCCTTCTTCATAAGTATACCAAGATCCTGATTTTAATTATGACAAAAATACTTACGAATTAATGGGGTTAGCCGTATCGCATCCTGAATCACCGTATAGTCTGTATTAAAAAATATTTTGATTGACTATCCACTGATATCTCACTCTGACCGGCGGTCAACATTTTCCTGCCCTGAAACCAGCCCCCCTCCCTCTTTTGTTGCCCACAGAACAACCCCTGCACTGATAATGACGATATTTTTTATGATGTACTGGCCTTCAAGTGTAGGGGCGTAAGGCACCTGGGTAAACGCCTCTGCAGGGAACAGGAATACCGGGGTAATTGTACCGATCATCTGAAACAGCAACAATAATAAGGTAGCTTTTATAAAAACACCTGATATGAGCGCTGCGCCTATTACCACCTCGAGTGTGGCAAGCATCATAAGAGCCGGGCTGCCGGATATAATCCCGAAAGTCAACACTTCAATCGTTCTGGTGGCCAAATCAGTGGCCGGGCTTAAATCTGAAAAGAACTTTAAAATGCCAAACCAGAAAAAGACTATGCCTATACTTATGCGAAGCAGCTTCAGGCCGTTCCGCGCCATCCATGCGGTTACTGCTGCATCAGTTTCCTTAAGTGAACTTTTCCTCATGACTTATCCAGATTAATCAAGTTATAATTAATATCACACCCCGGTTAATCTCACTCTGAATTATTTTCCCTGAGCAATACCTTTGAACCGTATTAATCCTGGTATTTTTTCCGCCGCGGGTAGTTAATGATTAATTTAATAACAATCATGAGCAATTATGGTTCAAGACTGGAAACCTGCCCCCAACCTTTTGCCTGTTTATCTGTATTAACGGCAACCGGAGAATAGAAAAGGGATTAACTTCCGTTTTGGACATAGCGTGCTTCCACCGCCAGGTTATATAACATTCAGGGCGCACCGCAGAAAAAAAGCTGTCCTCTTCAGACAGCCCTTTCAATATAAACAATATACCTTCTCCCTTTAGACAAAGGAATGTACTTTAATAATCCTTTAGTTCAGGTAAGAGCTGAAATGATCAGGTCTCAAAGGCATCGACTTTGCGATATGCTTCAATCAGGGCCTTTTCACCCTCTTTGCCCGGTACACTGCGGCCATGCTCCATACATATCACGCCGTCATAACCTTTATGATAGATATGACTGAACACGTTCAGGTAATTTATTTCTCCTGTGCCGGGTTCCCTCCGGCCGGGATGGTCGCCGCAATGGAAAGCGGCAATATACTCCCATGCCATATCGATATTGGGTATCAGGTTGCCCTCGGTAATCTGTTGATGATAAATATCGTTCACAATCCTGCAGCTGGGGTGGTCAACTGCCTTGCATATCATGTAAGCCTGTGGTATAGTCGTAAGGAACAGGCCGGGGTGGTCACGAAGACCATTCAATGGCTCCATAACCAGAACGAGGCCGCTCGGAGCAACAATATCACTGCACATCCTCATTGCATCAATAACGTTGGCAGTCTGATAATCCCAATGAAGCCGGTCATCATAACGGCCCGGCACAACGAGGGCTGTTTTAACATTTGTCCGTTTCTGAACCTCAAGGCCCATTTTCATTCTCTCCCTGAGCATATCCATCATTTCCGGGTCACGTGTCACCATAGACCTTGTGCCAAAATCGGCATAAAGCACAAAGGGGCCCAGCTCCATACCCAGCCTGTCGAGCTCATTTGCAATTTTTTCCTGCATGGCAGGTTCTTTCCCCATCAGGCCGTTATCAAACATTGCCCTGAATCCCTGATCATGCATAAACCTGATCTGGTCGATAAGGTCTTCTCCGGCGTGGTACCGGAAGTTGCCAAAAGTAGGTGCATACTTAAGATTGAATTTCGCCCTGTTGCTAATTTTGGCTTCCGGGGCCGAAGCCGCCGCGGCAAATGCTCCTGACATACCTGTCATTGCAATTCCGCCCATGGCTGCACTACGTAAAAATTTTCTTCTTTCCATATTTATGTGGTTTTTTTATTAAGTTTCCCAATTGATAAAAATAAGAAAGTAAAATTTAACTCCCTAAAATTATCTCATAATTGTAAAAACTAAAAAATTCCGGGAAAACTGCATGCCGAGTACCGAAGGAGGCCGGCATGGGCAGACGGGAAGGGGCTGTCATGGAAAGAAGCTATGGAACTTGAGGGATCAGTCTATGTAGGATATTTTGGCAAGATATTGCAAAACTATGACATTACCGACATCATGGTAAGGCATGACCTTGCAAACGGAGAACAGCTTTTGGCAAGAACAGGCGAGTTGTATATATGCTACCTGCCCCGGGGCGGTGAAGTAAGGATAATAGGGGTCCCTCCCGGTATGTCATACCGCTGGTATGACCCTCTAACAGGCAGGTCAACAAAGGATCAATGGGCAAGCAGAGATATGTTCACTACCCCTGGAGATGGGCCGGCAGTGCTTATTATAGGTGACAAGCTGCCATAGTTTTATAATACGGATAAGTTTGGTTTACTTTGCAATGTTAAAAAGTTCAGGTTAGCTGATCAAAATACAAACCGGCAACAGGCATTTAATCTTACATTTGAATTGATTTATATGATATCAATCGCTAAAATATATACCCATTTTACATTAATCCCGGTATTATTGATTTTAGCAGGGCATACTGCCGGTGCAGAAGATGTTTCTGAAAGAAGAAAAGTTCAGCATGCCATCTATTATAAAATTGACCAGGGGGTTTCGTGGAGTGTGCTGACAGATCAAAGAATGTCAAACCTTCATTATCAGGGGCCCGGCGGGATTCTTAATTTCGGCCGGCGGGCACACCGCGATTCTTTTATAGCCGAATGGAGCTTCGCACGGTTTCGGTATAACAACTCAAAACCGGCACATAAAAGTACAATAGTGGAAAACCCGGCTGCAGGCCTGAGATACATGCGGGTATGGAAAATCCAGACCCCGGGCAGATATGACATGTATCTGGGCGGTCAGGTCAATGTTTTTGGCAACGTCAGACTGGCAGGAAGACTCGGCAACTCTTTCCTGTTTGCTGACATGATCGGAGAACTACGGCCCCAGGCAAAACTTTTTTTCCCTACAAGGTTCCTGTGGAGAGACTGGAATATAGAAATGTCAGCTTCGGCCAGCCTGGCCGGATACACCGTCAGGATACCCGAATACGGCGTCAGCTACGAGCTGGAAGAAGATGGTGGGGTAAAGATCCAGGGGTTCGAACAGCAACTCCTTTTACCCTATAATTACGGACACTTTACAACCGGTATCTTTTTCCGGGAGAATTTCAGAGGTGAAAATAACCCCAACTGGTTCAGAGTTGGTTATATTTGGGATTATTATACCATGAGCGGGAAGCACAATCTTAATGTAAATAATGCATTACATCAACTCGTCCTTGAATTAAATTTCAGGGTAAAGTAGATATTCGTTGGATGCAACAGATAATAGTCTGACTATATGGTAACAGGCCGGAAAAAATTCAAACCAATATCACAAAAAGCTGCGGGATCATTGGTTGCAGGGGTAGCTATTCTGCTGATGGTTGCATCATGCGAAAAAATACTGATCCAACCCGATGCCTCAGATGATCCTGCTGCAATATTCGAAGATATCTGGACATTTACAGAAAAACACTACTCCTTCTTCGAATACAAGGGGATCGACTGGCACGACGCTTACCGGCGCTACCGGCCTCGTGTCAGGGATGACATGGGGCCTGTTGAACTATTCGACCTTTGTGCGGCAATGCTCTATGAATTGAAGGACGGCCATGTAAATCTTGTCAGCTCTTTCGACAGGTCCCGTTATTGGGAGTGGTACCTGGACAGCCCTGATAATTTCTGTTATAATTTGATTGAAAGAAATTATTTCAAAGGAAGACAACGATATATCGGTCCTCTTGAATTTGTTAAAATTGCCGATGTAGGATATGTTTATTATGAAAGTTTTGCTAATCCAGTTTCAGATAATAATCTTGACCTTGTTTTGGCAAATATCGATCAGGAAAAGGGACTTATAATCGATGTCAGGAGTAACGGCGGAGGAAGCACTGAAAATGCCAGGAGGATCGTTTCCAGGTTCACCGATGAGAAAAGGCTCGTAGGATACAACTATGTAAAAACAGGTCCCGGATACAACGACTTCAGGAAACAGGAAATATTCATCGAGCCCCACGATGGACAGCGCTATACAGGAAACATTATACTTTTAACAAACAGAAGGAGCTACAGTGCCACAACCTACTTTACACAATATATGAAAGCACTGCCAAATGTTACAATTATTGGAGATACAACAGGAGGAGGAGGAGGAATGCCGGCATTCCATGATTTGCCCAACGGATGGCTTTTAAGGGTATCCAGCACAAGGTTTTACAGTCCCCAAAACGTAAATATCGAATCAGGAGTAGATCCCCATATTCGTGTCGATATGACCAAAGAATCAATGCTGGAGGGTAAAGATGACATACTGGAAAGGGCAATCAGACAGCTTAACGGGAGAAGCTAAATCGTTATTAACATGGATAATATGATAGAGATCGCAGTTATTATAAGGAGGATTGTACTTCTTGTCATTACAATCTACCTGATTATTACAGCACTTCTCTACTTATTTCAAAACAGCCTTATATTTTACAGGCAGCCTCTTGACCCGGCAAGAGTAGCCCAGGTTAACCGAAATCACCCCGGGGCGGAGGAGATAACAATACAAACTCATGACAATGAAGAGCTTCATGGCTGGATTGTGCACAGATCCGGTAAAAAGCCAGCACCACTTTTGATCTATTTCGGAGGTAATGCCGAAGAGGTATCCTGGATGATTGAAGAAACAGCAGGGCTGGAGGGTTGGTCGGTACTTCTAATGAATTACAGGGGTTACGGGAAAAGCAGCGGCAAACCCGGTGAGGAGTATCTGTTAAGTGATGCACTTCGGCTTTATGACCATTTCGCTAAGCGTGATTATGTTGACAGAAAAAATATAGCCGTTATGGGAAGGAGTTTGGGTACTGCAATGGCGATTTACCTTTCAGCCAACCGTGATTTGTCAAAAACAGTTCTTGTCTCACCTTTTGGAAGCATGGCCAGTATTGCAAGTGATAATTTCCCATTTATTCCGGTAAAATTGCTCATGAAACATCAGTTCAATATGCTGCCCTATGCCCGTAAGGCTGATAATCCAATGCTCACATTGGTTGCCTCTAACGATAACATTATACCGGCAAGGCATTCAAGAGAGCTTTTCAAGACATGGAGAGGAATAAAATCCTGGCAGGTTATCGAACACACCACTCACAACACAATATCGGCAAATCCTGCTTACCGGGAATATATTCATGATTTTCTCGGTAAAGGCATGTATTAGTAAGAGAGACCGCGGTAAAAGTTACATCTTTGTTTCAGTATAAAATAGCCGGTAATTTACTATATTGACATCCGTAAGAATAACTGTCATAAACCTGGTATCTAACCCAGGCAACTGCAAACAAAAAACAAATAATCATGAAGCCAAAACAACCGAAACCGATCAGCCGGCGAAACTTTATCGGTAAAACATCTGCTGCAATCGCGGGACTTACCATTGTCCCTTCACATGTTGTATCAGGACTGGGTTATACTGCACCCTCCGACAAACTGAACGTTGCCGCTATAGGGATAGGGGGAATGGGGCGGAGTGTTTTAAGCCACATTGCCGAAACCGAAAATATTGTTGCTCTGTGCGACGTCGACTGGAACGAGGCTACTGTCAGAGTGTTCGAAACATATCCAGGTGCAGGCCGGTTTAAGGATTACCGGGTCATGTTAGATGAAATGAAAGAGATTGATGCAGTCGTCGTTGCAACACCCGACCACACTCATGCAGTAGCAAGTATGGAAGCAATAAAAAGAGGCAAACATGTCTATACTGAGAAACCGCTGACAAAAACAATACATGAAGCCAGGAAACTGACAGAGGCGGCAAGGGAGCACAATGTAGCCACACAAATGGGTAACCAGGGGCAGGCAGGCGACTGGCCGAGAAGACTTCGTGAAATGATAAGCGACGGAGTTATTGGTGATATTCGGGATGTCCATGTATGGACAGACCGCCCTAACAGGGGACTCTCCGACACCTACTGGCCACAGGGAGTATCAAGGCCTGGCGGTACACCTCCCGTACCAGAGACTCTTGACTGGGATCTGTTTGTAGGCCCGGCTCCCATGCGACCATACCACCGGGCCTATCACCCATTTCGCTGGAGAGGGTGGTGGGATTTTGGAACCGGTGCACTTGGCGATATAGGTTGCCATTCATTTGACCCTGTATTCAGGGCACTGAAACTGAAATACCCAACCTCTGTACAAGCTGTTTCAACACTGGTAAATGACGAAACCTTCCCTCTCGGATCAATTGTGACGTACGACTTTCCAGAACGGGGGCAAATGCCCGCGCTGAGGCTTACCTGGTATGACGGAGGACTCAGGCCCCCACGCCTGCCCGGGATTGATCCGGGAATACAGATGGGCGCAGGTGGGGTACTATATGTAGGTAACAAGGGGCTGATCCTGGGAGACCGCATTTTACCGGAATCACTTGATGAGTCCTACAAAAGACCCGAACCATGGATCCCCTCATCACCTGGCCACCATAAAGAATGGACAGATGCCTGCAAAGGCGGATCTCCGGCAGGTTCTAATTTTGACTGGGCAGGACCCCTCACCGAAACTGTGTTGCTTGGGAATATAGCACTCAGGCCTGAGCTAAGGGAAAGCCTGAGCCGCCGCCCGCTGGAGTTCGACCCGGAAAACCTGCGTTTTACCAATCTGCCTGAAGCCGACCGGTTCCTTCACTATGATTACAGAGAGGGCTGGAGTATTTAAGGTCATCCCGAACAAACAATTAATTGCTTACTGTTAAGTACGGGTAATAAGCTTCCTGGCGAAACCTGCAATTATTATAATTACAGATAATGCAACCATTAACCACTTTAGTGTGGTGAAGATGCTTGTTGCAATTGCCAGTGCGGTAATCTGTTCAGGCCATGCAGAAAGCATTATAATGATACCGGTGTTCTCGAGGTAGTCTGCAGCCATAATCACTAAAGGCTGAAGCGACAGGCGGGGGTTGCGCCACGATAAATAAATCCCAAAGCCAAGAAGCAGAGAATATATTACAGGATAGGCAAAGTCTATGAAAAGCAGTCCCCTGATATAGTTTTTCCTGGTTTCTTCACCGTACGAAGCTATCATCTCATACGCTTCTGACGGGCTATAGGCAAACATAATATCAAGGGGCCTTAACCCTTCCCCTGCCGGCATCAGGAGAGGGAAAAGCAGGAAATTTACGATTACCACTATTGAAAAAAGCAATATCAGGATCTCAGGTCGCGCATACTGTCTGAAAAAAGTTTCCGCTTTCATGATTAGGTAATCTATAAAACCAGCGCAGCCAGATCCCGTTCGATCTCAAGGGCTATTTCTTTTCGCTGCAGGCAAAAGTATTGTACATAGTTTTCCACCACATTCCCAAAATTACGTCTACCCTGAAGATATGACCGATCATGCAGGATCATATCAGCACCTCCCCAACATTACCTGCAACCTCGACAGCCGTATTCCGCCCTTTTCCCGAAAAAACCTCCCTCCCCGATTTTACCTCTGTGAGGCGAATATCCATTTCAGACGACATGCTTTCTTCTATCCGTCCTTCCATATGGCCCCCTACAGGTGATGCAAGAGCTGTGGCTGAATCACGCAAAACACTGATCTCAAGCAAATAATTCTTGTTCTGTAAAACAATCACCACTGAATGTCCTTCAACAGCTACTTTCTTTAAGGAAGAACCGTTATATGTAGTAAATCTTATCAGCCTGTCAAACAGCCATATGCCGGATATAAACCCTGTAAAGGAGCCTCTTAGCCAGGGAATTTTAGCAACCGAGGTCTTTACAGACACACCAGGTTCAGGGAAGTGATTTGACTGAAGCCAGATATAGCCTTCAGGAAAAGAGCTGCCCCAGTCCTTTTCAATATATCCCCTGCCACCTGTAAAGTCAATCTTTTTCCCGGAGTATTCAAGCACACCTTCAATTGAGTGATCCATGCTAACAATCCCGTGATAACACTGCATAAAGGGTGCAAAAGTATATGGCCCCATAATACCAGGTGAGTACCAGGGTTTGGGCCAGTGAACATTGCCTGAAAAGTTCAGTTTTCCTTTGACGCCGTTCAGGTTAAGAGACAGGTTGCTGGCTGAGAAACGGTTGTTGCCGACAGAAACAGAAAACCGGGATGGCGATGCACTAAAATCCTCATATTCAAACTTATGATATTCCGATGTTTTACTGCGTCCATCAAGGAACTGCACAAATGAATGCCGGTTGCCTTTAGTATCCATTGAAACGCCGGGTATCAGGGCAAAGGCGCTTTGTTCATCAGCAGATAGAATCTTGAAATACCAACCTTCAAAATACTTGCGTTGTTTTCCCCATCCCTGGTAGTGCTCCGGGTTGAACAGAGATCTGACTCTCCTTAAAAGGTTCATTACTTATCAGAGTTTTTTAATTTCATCTGTAATAAAGTTATTACAATATCATAATAATATTTCTTTCTTCAGAACAGATAAACGGCAGAAATGGTTCACCCATGTTGTGGAATAATTCCACAACATGGAATAGAATTCATCCTTTGATTAGCAGGACAGACATAAACGCTATACCTGATTATATATTACCACCACACATATAAGCCTGTATGCCTGTTTTTTAACTCCCTGCCCTTCATATTAAATATTGCCTGATAGTTTTTTGGCACAATTATTTACGTAATTATAGAGTGAATACTAATTGAATATTCTAAAAGATGGATTGCATATTATTAATCCTAAAACCAAATTCTTATGAAGAGTATTAAAAAAACGATGGTAAAACTTTTTCCCATGCTGGGAGTGATGATTCTACTAACCGGTTGCCCCGAGGCAATAGAAGATACAGTCGACGTCATGGAACCTCTGCCCAAGCCCAGTGTAGCCGTATTGGTTGCTGAAGGCTTTCATGACGGAGAAGCCTATATGCCTATCGGGTATCTCACCAACCAGGAGATGAATATTACGGTTATCGGACCGGAAACAGGTGTTGTAAAAGCTTATAACAGTGAATTCACCATAGGTATTGACATGGCAGTAGCAGATGTATCTGTAGACCATTTTGATGCACTTGTTATTCCTGGTGGGACGGCACCTTCAGTACTAAGAGAGATTCCTGAGGTGGTTGAATTCGCAAGGGAGTTCTTTGAAACAGGCAAGCCTGTTGCAGCAATATGCCACGGCCCGCAGGTACTTGTTACCGCCGGAGTGCTGGATGGACTTACATGCACTGCGGTTGAAGGGATACAGGATGAGATTGAAGAAGCAGGCGCAACCTATGTAGACGAAGAGGTTGTCATTGACGGTCATCTTATAACATCCAGAACTCCGCCCGATCTGCCAATGTTCAGCGAGGCAATAGCTGAGGCAATACATGAAACATTTGATCCGGCCGTGCCAAGAGCAATACCGCCCCAGCCGGGAATATAGGCACATACTATACAGCCTGCATAACTGGCAGCAAGCCGGGCCGTGATACCAGAACAAAATTACAACATTGAATAATCATAATACCGGAAGCTCCGAAGAAAGGCTTCCGGTATTTATTATTATGTATAAAGCATCGCTGGCTTATCCTGGCACGTGCCGGGCAGGTAAAGGTTAACGGGTTATTAATTAATCCTGCTAAAAAACAATCTACAGGAACAAATATTCCTTAACCAGATAATTAACCCAATATATACAATCAATGAAAAACATCCGAGGAAGAGAGCGAGTCGTTATTGAAAATGTCTATCCGGAAATAGATTGTGGTAAATATGCTGTAAAAAGAGTTCCCGGTGAAAAAGTACAGGTAAGTGCCGATGTTTTTGCTGATGGGCACAATGAGATAAAAGCCGTCTTGCTTTATAAAAAGAAACAAAAAAGAAAATGGGAAGAGGCGCCGATGAAGCACATCCTGAATGATCGATGGGAGGCGGCATTCACACCTGACGAAACAGGATCTTACCAATACACCATTAAAGGATGGATCGATCACTTTGCTTCCTGGCAGAAAAGCTTCAAGCTTAAATATGAAGCCAATCAGGAAATCGACACTGACCTTCAGATTGGGGCCCTGATGATGAAGGACGCACTTAAAAACACTACCCCGAAATCAAAGAAAAAACTGACCAGTTGCATAGACTACATTACTGATAACAGGTATACCCCTGCTGCAGCGGCTGCAATGGTACTGAGCGATGAAGTGAGCGAAGCAATGGATCTGTCGTCAGATAGAAGAGATGCTGCAATTTATGAAAAGGTCCTGAGGGTAGAGGTAGAGCGAAGAAAGGCATTGTTCAGCAGCTGGTATGAAGTTTTCCCCCGTTCAACATCACCAAAACCAGGGAAACATGGTACTTTCAAAGACACAGAAAAGATCCTCCCCCTTGTAGCCGGGATGGGATTTGACATACTTTATTTTCCTCCTATACACCCTATAGGTGTCTCATTCAGGAAAGGGAAGGACAACTCTCCTGAAGCAAAGAAAGGAGAACCAGGTTCTCCCTGGGCAATCGGAGGGAAAGAAGGTGGGCACAAGGACATACATCCTGAGCTGGGGACCCTGGAGGATTTCAGAAGATTAGTCAGAAAAGCCGAAGGTTACGGTATTGAGATAGCCCTTGATCTCGCATACCAGTGTTCCCAGGATCATCCCTGGGTGAAGGAGCATCCTGAATGGTTCAACTGGCGGCCGGATGGCACAGTACAGTATGCAGAAAATCCTCCCAAAAAATACCAGGATGTACTACCGTTGAATTTTGAAAACGATGACTGGCAAAACATGTGGCGGGAGCTGAAAAGCATAGTGGACTACTGGATTGACCAGGGAGTAAAGATTTTCAGAGTTGATAACCCCCACACAAAATCTTTTGGTTTCTGGGAATGGATGATCGGTG
Source organism: Bacteroidales bacterium (assembly GCA_007131165.1). Lineage (GTDB taxonomy): Bacteria > Bacteroidota > Bacteroidia > Bacteroidales > PUMT01 > PXAP01. Next base: position 14,029 of record SLRB01000108.1, read on the forward strand.
AAGTTAAAAACAAACATCCTGAAGTAATTTTTCTGGCAGAAGCTTTCACAAGAAATAAGTTAATGGACAGGTTGGGCAAGATAGGTTTCACTCAGTCCTATACCTACTTTACATGGAGAAACAACCCCAATGAGTTTGTTGAATACCTTAAATATCTTACAAAGACTGAACGAAGGGAGTTCTACAGACCCAATTTCTGGCCAAACACCCCTGATATACTGCCCGTTTCCCTGCAACATAAAAATGAAGCTGCCTTTATCGCACGCCTGGTCATGGCGGCAACCATGTCTTCAAACTACGGGATATACGGGCCAGTGTTTGAGTTTATGCATAATATTCCTCATCCGGCAAGAGAAGAGTATATAGATAATGAAAAATATGAGATAAAACACTACGACTGGAAAACCATGACACGTATGAGGAAGCTGATAGCCCTGGTAAACAGTATACGTAAAGAAAATAAGGCACTGCAGACGACATGGAATATATTCTTTGCTGAAGTGCAAAACGATCATCTGCTATGCTACGGAAAAACAGACGACGATAAAGACAATAAAATATTTGTTGTTGTCAATATCGACACTGTCAATACCCAGGGAAGCTGGATAAAACTGCCTCTTGAGGAAATGGGGATACCTTCCGGCAGTGCTTTCGAAATGCACGATCTGCTTACAGGCAACAGGTTTAAATGGAATGGCGATTGGAACTACGTCGAACTTAATCCCATGATTTTCCCGGTTCATATTTTCAGGATTGAGCAATAAAGTTTAAGCATCTTGTATAATTAGATATCAAATTGTTTATGATGACCTTCAAAAATCAGTCAGGCCTTGATGATCAGATCCATTGGTACAAGGATGCAATTATTTATGAACTCCATATCAAAGCCTTTTATGATAGTAATTCAGATGGAATAGGCGATTTTAAGGGTTTGCTTACAAAACTCGATTATCTTGAAGATCTTGGAATTACAGCGATATGGCTTCTGCCCTTTTACCCTTCTCCTTTACGGGATGACGGCTATGACATTTCCGACTATTACAGGATTAATCCTTCCTACGGAAATATCAGATCATTCAGCAAGTTCCTTAGAGAAGCACATAAAAGGAATATTAAGGTCATAACCGAGCTTGTAATAAATCACACATCAGACCAGCACAAATGGTTCCAGAGGGCCAGGAGGGCAAAGAGAGGGTCGGTATACCGCGACTATTATGTATGGACAGATAACCCTGACAATTACAAGGATGCAAGAATAATATTCAATGATTTCGAAAACTCAAACTGGACATGGGATAATGTTGCCAATCAATATTACTGGCACAGGTTCTATTCACACCAGCCGGATCTCAATTTTGATAACCCGAGGGTCCAGAAGGAAATATTCAGGATACTGGACTTCTGGTTCGATCTTGGAGTTGATGGCTTTCGCCTGGATGCGGTTCCATATCTTTTTGAGAGAGAAAATACAAATTGTGAAAATCTTCCCGAGACACATGAATTCCTTAAAAAACTCAGGGCCCATGTTGATTCTAAATATACGGGCAAACTGCTTCTGGCTGAAGCAAATATGTGGCCGGAAGATTCAGCCGCCTATTTTGGCGACGGCGATGAATGCCATATGAATTATCATTTCCCCATTATGCCACGAATGTTTATGGCTGTGAAGATGGAAGACAGGTACCCGCTAACCGATATCTTCGAACAGACACCTGAAATACCTGAAACATGCCAGTGGGCAATGTTTTTAAGGAATCACGATGAACTGACGCTGGAAATGGTTACCGATGAAGAAAGAGACTATATGTACAAGGTTTACACCAAAGATCCGAAAGCAAGGATAAATCTGGGTATCCGCCACCGGCTCGCTCCTCTTCTTGACAACAACCGCAGAAAGATAGAGCTTATGAATTACCTGCTTTTTTCATTACCCGGTACCCCGGTGATCTATTATGGTGATGAAATAGGTATGGGCGACAATTATTATCTGGGCGACCGTGACGGGGTGCGGACCCCGATGCAATGGACGGCTGACCGCAATGCCGGGTTCTCCAGGGCAAATCCTCAGAAACTGTACCTGCCTGTTATTATTGACCCTGAATATCAATATGAAGCAGTAAATGTCGAAACACAACAAAATAACTCATCATCGCTCCTCTGGTGGATGAAAAGGGTTATGAGCATGAGAAAACAATACAAAGCCTTCAGCAGGGGTGATATTAACTTCCTGTCACCGACAAATTCGAAGGTGCTGGCATTCTTAAGGTCATACGAGGATGAGACCATACTCGTCCTTGCAAACCTCTCACGTTACAGCCAGGCTGTAGAGCTTGAATTGCAGGATTATAAAGAATTTACACCGGTAGAGGTTTTTTCAGGCAATAAATTTCCGCCAATCAGGGAAACATCATACCTCTTCACGATGAGTCCACATGGATATTACTGGTTTTTACTTGAAAAACCGGCCACCCCGCTGGCAGAAATTGACGAAGCACTGTCTCCTAAATTAAGGGTGGGGACCTATGAAGATATTTTCAAGCCGGCCAGTCTGAAAATACTTACAGGCAAGCTCATCAGGAATTATCTGAAGAGTTGCAGGTGGTTTGGCGGCAAGGCCAGACAGGTAAGGAAGCTGGAAATTGCAGAAGCAATCAGCTTTTCCTATCAGCAGGAAAAATTTTCATGGCTGGTGATTGAAGTCACATATAAGGAAGGATTACCAGAAACCTACCAGCTTCCTGTAAGTTTTGCCAGTAAAGAATCAGAATCTGTTCTAAGGGAACAATCGCCGCATGCAATAATAGCTCCCATAGCCATTGATAACACCAGGGGAGTTTTGTACGACGCCGTCTATAGCAGGTTATTCCGTGAAGCTGTATTTGAATTCCTGGTAAAAAGGAAGAAAATCAAGGCAAAGGAAGGCGAACTGGTGTTTTTTTTTATCATAGCGTTTAGAGATGCTCAAAAAACCGAACCGGAAGACAGGGAGTTTCACGCGAAGGTTTTGAGCGCAGAACAAAGCAATACATCGATAATATTTAACAGGAAATACTTCTTTAAGCTTTACAGGAAACTCGACCGGGTTGTTAATCCTGATGTCGAGATCCTTCGTTTTCTTACAGAAAAAACAGGCTTCAAAAACGTACCCCGGTTCATGGGAGCTGTTGAACACCGGGATCACGAAGGAATACCCATGGCAGCAGGCATGATGCAAGAGCTCGTCGAAAACCAGGGTGATGCCTGGGATTATACAGGCGATGAACTTAACCGGTATTTTGAAAGAGTTCTCGCCTATCCGGAATTCAGAAATGTTCCTTCATTTAAACAGGAGCAGGATTATGAAACTTCTGACAGTGCCGCTGACAACCTCAAGGAGATCTTCGGGGTAGCTTTTTTTGAAAGGATCAGCCTGCTGGCGCAGCGAACAGCCGAGATGCATCTTGAACTGGCTTCACGCAGGAGAGATCCCGATTTTGAACCCGAACCATTTTCACTCCATTACCAGCGGTCTTTGTACTCATCACTTCAGTCACTCACCAGAACCGCTTACCAGTCACTCGAAAGAACCATGAAAGAACTGCCCGAAACTATTCAGGATGAAGCCAGAGAAATTATGGAAATGAAAAATGACATCCTTAAACGAATGAGAAAAATCTATTCCAGGAAGCTCACATCTCTGAAGATAAGGAACCACGGTGATTATCACCTGGGGCAGGTACTTTTTACAGGCAAAGACTTCATCATCATAGATTTTGAAGGAGAGCCCGCCCGAACATTCAGCGAAAGAAGGCTTAAAAGATCACCTTTGAGGGATGTTGCCGGTATGCTCAGATCTTTTCATTATGCCACCTACAGTACATTGTTCAAACATATGGCAATCAGGCAGGAAGATAATGATATACTTGAACAATGGGCCGGGTTATGGTTTGACAGGGTAAGTGCCACCTATCTTAATACATATATCAGGACGCTGGGGGAATCAAAGCTTATCCCTGATAATAAAGAGGATCTGAAAACAATGCTGGATACTTTCATTTTGGAAAAAGCAGTATATGAGCTGAACTATGAATTGAACAACAGGCCTGACTGGGTATCGATCCCCATAAAAGGGATTAAATACATTATGCAGTCTGAGGAACAATAATAAAGGAGGAACTTATGAATAAAAGAACCGGTGCAATAAAAAAAGATGAACCAGTAATAAATTATTCCCGGCTGAACGATTTCGACATTCACCTGTTCAGGGAAGGACGGCATTTCAAACTATATGAAAAACTTGGTTCCCACCTAACCAGCCTGGATGGCCGCCCGGGAACCTGTTTCGGAGTGTGGGCTCCCAATGCTGCAACAGTTTCTGTAATAGGCAACTTCAACGGCTGGGACCCCCTCTCTCATCAGCTTTTTAACAGGGGAGACGGTTCAGGTATATGGGAGGGTTTTATTCCTGGTATCGGACAGGGCGAAGTGTATAAATATAAGATAGAATCGAATTACAACAACTATAGTGTCGAGAAAGGAGACCCCTTCGCCCTTATGTGGGAAGAGCCACCACGTACCGCTTCAATCATATGGGACAAAAATTTTTCATGGTCTGATACGGAATGGCTGCGATCAAGAAAAAGGAATAAAGATAAGCCAGGGCCGTTTTCAATTTATGAGATGCACATAGGTTCATGGAAAAGAAACCCCGAAGAGGGAAATCGTTATCTGACCTATCGTGAGCTGGCAGATCAGCTTCCTGGCTATCTGAACGATATGGGATACACCCATGTTGAGTTCATGCCTGTAATGGAGCATCCGTTCTACGGTTCATGGGGATACCAGGTAACAGGATATTTTGCCCCGTCGAGCCGCTATGGATCACCCCAGGATTTTATGTTCCTGGTAAATGAACTTCACAGGAAAGGCATCGGTGTGATACTCGACTGGGTACCCTCTCATTTCCCGTCCGACCAGCACGGCCTGTCATTTTTCGACGGGACCCATCTGTATGAGCATCAGGACCCGAGAGAGGGCTACCACCCTGACTGGAAGAGCTATATCTTTAACTACGGCAGGGATGAAGTACGATGCTTCCTTATAAGTAATGCAATGTTCTGGCTTGATATATACCATGCTGACGGGCTAAGGGTAGATGCTGTGGCATCAATGCTGTACCGCGATTATTCCAGGGAACAGGGAGAATGGGTGCCTAACCGGTTTGGGGGCAGGGAAAATCTGGAAGCAATAAGTTTCTTAAAACAGGTTAATGAGGCCACCCACGAAGAGTTTCCTGATATACTGACTATTGCAGAAGAATCAACAGCCTGGCCAATGGTTTCGGTCCCAACACATGTCGGGGGCCTTGGCTTTGACATGAAATGGATGATGGGCTGGATGCATGATACACTGAAATATTTTTCAAAGGATCCGGTTTACAGGAAATATCATCAAAATGATATTTCCTTCAGTATTGTTTACGCCTTCAGCGAAAAATATACCCTGCCTCTGTCGCACGATGAAGTAGTGCACGGCAAGGGATCAATGGCAGGTAAAATGCCCGGCGATCAATGGCAGAAGTTTTCAAACCTGAGATTACTCTACAGCTATATGTTTGCCCACCCGGGAACAAAGCTCCTTTTTATGGGAAATGAACTTGCACAGCTCAATGAATGGGATCATGACAGCAGTATGGACTGGCATCTGCTGCAATACGGATTGCACCAGGGAGTGAATAAAACCATTAAAAAACTCAACGGCATCTATAAAAATGAACGGGCATTATATGAGCTCCAATTTGAAGATAAAGGTTTTGAGTGGATAGATATCAGCGACTCTGAAAACTGTGTAATCAGCTTTGTTCGCCGCGGAAATTCAAAAAAAGATACGATCGTCGCAGTTTTCAATTTCACCCCTGTAGTTCGCTATAGTTACAATATCGGTGTTCCTGCCGGGGGTGTGTGGGCAGAGATATTCAACAGCGATGAAGATGAGCTGGGCGGCAGCAATATCAGAAATAATCAACCAGTTAAGGCACTCGAAAAACATACACACGGCAGGTCACATACATTGTCACTTACATTGCCGCCGCTGGGAGCTCTGTTCCTTAAGCCTGACCATCCATAAAAAACCAGGGCAAACCATAAATTAATTTTTCCCTTAAAAATTTATTCCCATATAATTCGATTATTTTTGCAAAAAAATAATTACATGGTAAAATTTGAAACATGGCCCGGGAAGCCTTACCCATTGGGGGCCAGATATGACGGCAAGGGTGTTAATTTCTCGCTTTTCGCTGAGAATGCAAGGGCTGTGGAGCTATGTCTTTTTGACAGCACCGGTAAAGAGACAAACCGCATAA
>SLRB01000194.1 GCA_007131165.1 Bacteroidales bacterium
CACGGGTGACCATATCTCCTTTATGGCGAAGTAGCTGCCCTCTTTTTCACGGTATGGCCCCAGGATGCCGTCAGGGGCATGGTCGCCGTCGGTGTCGATCCATCCGTCCATGTCGGTTCGGACAACCCCCTCATCGCTGAAAACCCAGAGGAAACCGCCGGCACTCAGGGGGTGTTCCCACATTATCTTCCAGTAATCCTCCAGTCCGGCTCCACTTCCACCATCATAGAGTCCGTGAAGAAACTCGGTGGGGAAGAATATATCCCTGCCTGTGAACCATTCGCCCGAGCCGTAATTCCAGGGTTTGTAATGTTGCGTATCGAGTCCCCTGAAAAGAATCCATGGGTGTATCACGGGCCTGTCCTGCGGATCATGGATGGCAAAGTCATCGTCAAGCTCGTGGTTGCCTCCTCCTTCGTTGGCATTTGCCCACATTATGATACTGGGACTGTTAACGTCTCTTTTTACCATTGCCTCCACCAGTATTCTACCCGGTTCAGTGTCGTATGAGGGACGCTGCCAGCCGGCAAGCTCATTTATAACAAAGAGTCCAAGTGAATCACAAGCTTCTATGAAATCTCTGTCAGGCGGATAATGGGACATCCGCACCGCATTCATGTTCATGTCTTTCATGAGGTTGACATCGGCAATATTAAGCTCCCTGCTAAGGGCTCGTCCCGTTTCCGGCCAGGCGCTGTGACGGTTAACACCGCGAAACTTGATCTTCTCACCATTGACAAATATCCCGTTGCCTTCAATAACTTCGATTGTGCGAAAACCAAACCGTTCCCTTACCACGTGAATATCATTACTTCCATCTCTTAGCCGGAGTTCAACAAAATACAGATTCGGGAACTCGGGACTCCATGTATTTATACCATCGAGTTTTGAGGTCAGTGTAACCCTTTCCTGGTTGCGCGAAAGGGCAGCCGAGAAAGGATCTCCGACCCTTTGTCCGTCGATGGTCATTATCTGTGCCTCGACATTATTAGCCTGCCTTACATTGATCGGATGGACATTAACCTTAAATGATCCGTCTGCCCGGGCATCAATCGCCGTATGATCTATATATTCAGAAGGATATGCATTCAGATATACCGGCCGGTAAATGCCTCCGAAAACCCAGTAATCACCCTGCCTCTCGGCCTGTTCTACCGATTCGTCGGACGATACTTTACTCACCCTTGCCTCCAGCAGGTTTTTGGCTCCAAATTCCAGTAAATGAGTTATATCATATCTGAAACGGTAAAATCCGCCCTGGAAAGGAGTGCCGGCAAGTTGTCCGTTGATCTTAACCTCGGTGTCAGTCATCGACCCTTCAAATACTATTTCCACCGTCTTCCCCTGCCATTCGGCCGGCACCTTGAAGCTGTAACGGTACAGACCTTCCTCGTCATACTTTGGCCTGTCGTGTCCGTAATTGTAATTGCCGAAACCGTGAAGTTCCCAGTTGGAAGGGACGGGGATGGTAGTCCATTTGCCGCTTCTCCGGCCTTTTGTACAGAAAAATTCCCAGTCCACCGCACTGTCATATCCCTTGCCGGACAGGTATATAACTTCAGTTTCCTGTGTGAAGCCGGCTACTGCTGATGACAGGAGCAGCGCTGTAATGTAAATAAATGGTTTGATTTTCATGACGGGAGGTTTATTTTTGCAGGGTAAAATACAATTAATTGGGCGACTATGCAAGGTTTCTACCTGAGAACTCCCGGTAAACAGACATAGAGTTATTGAATTAAAGATTATCAGATGACTGAATTATCAGAGAAGGCACTTACCTCTTTTTCAAAATTCAGGGTTTCGTCGGCCGATACCGATATGTATGCAAGGCTGCGTCCGGGAGCTGCTGTTAATTTCCTGGTACAGTCTGCTATAGATTCGGCCGACAGGCTTGGTTTTGGTTATGGCGGCATACGGAATCAGAACCTGTTCTGGGTGCTTAGCAGGCTTACTTTTGAGTTGTACCGTCCGCTAAAATGGTACGAAACGGTGGAGGTGGAGACCTGGCCAAAAACAGTTGAAAGAATATTGTACCTGAGGGATTTTATTCTCAGGAACGAAAACCGGGATGTTGTGGGCAGGGCCACTTCCGGCTGGCTTGCAGTCGACCTGGAGACAAGACGAATGAAAAAGATTGATGGCATACATGCTGATTTCTTTGATCATCTCAGGGAGAAACATGCTATCCCGGATCCTCCCGAGAAACTGTTTCCGGTAGAATCGGGAGATGAGCATAAGGTCAGCCCAGTCTACTTTGACTTTGACCTTAATGGCCATGTTACCACTACCAGGTATGTTGACTGGATGATGGATACAATCCCTCAGGATTTCCACATGATAAATTATCCGCGAAAGCTTTCTCTTAACCTCATGAAAGAGACTATGCCTGGTGAAACCATAATACTCAGGCGAAGGCCTGATGACGGAGGTGTTTACCGGTTTGAAGGGATCAATGATAGTAACGGGGTGACGGCTTTCAGGGCATTGGTTGAATTCTGACTAATAGTTGAACACTGCCATGATAATTACTTTTGTTCTCGTTGAGCCTGCAGTGGCAGAAAATGTTGGTGCTGTAGCAAGGGCGCTGAAAACAATGGGGTTTGACAGGCTTGCCGTAGTTAATTCTGATGTGCACCGGGAGCCTGAGGCAAGATGGCTGGCGCACGGCTCGGAAGAAGTACTTGGCAAGATTGAGGTTCATTCAACTCTGCAGGAGGCTGTTGCCGGAGCAGACCTGGTTGTCGGTACCACGGCCAAGACACGCAGGACGCATTCCGATTACTATACTTGCAATGAATTGCCTGAGATCCTAAGGCAGAAAGGAAGCATGGTTGAAAAGCTAACCGTTGTTTTCGGGCGCGAGGAATCGGGCCTTACAAATGAAGAGCTGAGGTTGTGCAATATCCACTCAGGTATTCCAATGAGAACTTCCTATCCTTCACTTAACCTTTCCCATGCTGTAATGATCTATGCCTGGGAGCTTTCAGGGCTTCAAAATGACTATGTTGAGCCGGATACGAAAAGTCCATCTCCAATAAAATTCAGGCGTCTTCGCACCATGGCGGGCGATTTGCTTGTAAACGCAGGGTTTGATAACAGGAGCTCATTGTACTGCAGGATCATGGAAAGGCTTGAAAGGGTGGGGGACAAGGATGCGGGACTGATCATGTCGGTTTGTTCGAAGCTGGAGGAATTGCTTAAAAAAAACAAAAGCCGGTAAAAGCCTTCTGACATTTTTGGAATGAGGAGGATATTGATATTAGTTATCTTCTTCAACTTTGCCCGATTACCTGTTTTTAAGATGTGTTTTATACCCGGATGTATGGGTTTATTTTTTAATGACTATTTTTAGCAGGTAAACTTTTTGCAAACGATAAAAACACAGTCAGCAATGCGCAAATTCTTGTTAGTTATTTCTTTTTTCGCTGGAACATTGTGGGCAGGCAATACCCAGGAAGAAGTAGTTTCATCCATTTTCTCCAATGCCCTCAACTCTCATGTTGCCTATGAGAATTTAAGAGTTCTGTGTGAAACTGCCGGAGAGCGGATTTCCGGATCTCCGGCGGCAGCTGCAGCAGTTGAATTTACCCGCCAGATAATGGACAATATGAACCTCGACTCGGTCTACCTGCAGGAGATGACGGTTCCCAACTGGAAACGGGGAGAACCGGAGACAGCCAGGATATTATCGTCAAGATTCGGCAACAGGGATATAAATATAATTGCCCTCGGATTATCGGTAGGAACGGGAGAGCAGGGCATAACTGCCGGGGTTATTGAAGTAGGCGGGCTTGATGAACTGGAAAAGATAGGGAGTGAAGCAATTGAGGGCAAAATTATTTTTTTTAACCGGCCTGTTGATCAAAGCCATTATAACACTTTTGAAGCATATTCGGGAGCCGTAGATCAGCGTTTCAGGGGTCCGGCCCTTGCAGCTGATTACGGGGCGGCAGCCGCAGTCGTGCGGTCAGTTACAACGGCAAACCATGATCATCCTCATACCGGGGTTACCCGTTTCAGGGAGGATGGCAGGAACATCCCGGCTCTTGCCATTAGTCCGGTTGGAGCCGACCTGCTAAGTAAATGGCTCAAAGCCGATCCCGGCCTGAAGCTGTTTCTCAGGAACACATCTCATCGTTTGCCTGATGTAACTTCTTTCAATGTAATAGGAGAAATAAGGGGTAGTGAGTATCCCGACCAGATAATCACTGTTGGGGGCCACCTCGATTCCTGGGATAACAGTCCCGGAGCACACGACGACGGGGCAGGCTGCATGCAGTCTATTGATGTGCTGAGAATATTCAATGAGCTGGGTATCCGTCCCAAACGCACAGTCAGGGCTGTAATGTTCATGGACGAGGAGATATCCCAGAGCGGCGGCAGGAAATATGCTGCTGAGGCAGGCAGGAAAAATGAGCAGCACTATTTCGCGATTGAATCTGACCGTGGTGCTTTTACTCCCCGTGGCTTTTCAATTGATGGTTCGGATGAGCAGCTTGCTGCAATACAGTCGCTCGGTCATTTTTTTGAACCCTACGGTATACATGAGATATTCAGCGGTGGTAGCGGAGTCGATATTTCCTTTTTACGGACTTACTATGATATGGCACTTGCGGGACTGGTTACCGATTCGCAACGTTATTTTGACATTCATCACGCCGCTACCGACACCTTCGACCAGGTAAACCGCAGGGAGATGCAGCTTGGCAGCGCGGCCATGGCGGCATTGATTTACCTGCTCGACCATCTTGACATTCTTGAGCAATGAATTACTATATAAATCAAACTTATTCATTTTAAATAGTTTATTATGGAACGCAAGGCACTGATAATTTTTAGCATTTGTATTCTGGCCATAGTGCCTGATGGTAATTCACAATACACACCGTGGTATTACTGGACTTTGTTGCCGGAACAATATATGGATGAAATTATTGGCGAGGCTTCGGGAGAAACGGCCTACAAGACCATTATGGAAACCGGTGGGTATACTAAAAACCGGCGTATTTCAGAATATAGAGACACACTTTATGAGGCTGCATACATCTATGACAAGCTCAATTGGTATGGGATACCCGGTGTCAGGTTTGATATATTGCCGGGTCGGACTGAGCTGACCTGGAACGGTATTAAAGGCGAATTATGGGAAGTTTCTCCCAACAGGCAAAAAATTGTTTCCTATAGAGATAATGCCTTCCAGCTTACAATGGGAAGTAACAGTGCAGATATCACTACCGGGCTGGTATGGGTGGGCAATGGCAGCCGCGAAGAAATTGGTACCGCTGATGTTCAGGGCAGGATTGCAGTTGGCCACGGAAATGTGATGACCATACACGCTAATGCAAGAAGGGCAGGTGCTGCCGGGGTTATTGCGATAAGTGATTCCCGCAATTATATTGACCCTTTGCAGATACCCCAGGGAAGGATAGGAGATGTACCCGGGCCGGGTGGCGAACGGATAGAGGCGGGATTTGCCTTTCAGATGAACATCAGGGAGGGCCAGCACCTTAGGGACAGGCTGCTGCGGGGCGAGAAGATAGAGGTTCATGCACAGGTGGAGACCAGCATGGAGCCTAATACCATTCAGAATATTGATGCTGTTATTCCCGGAAAGAATCCGGATGCAACTGCAGTTATCTTTTCAGCCCATATTTTCGAGGGACTGGTAAAGCAGGGAGCCAATGACAACAAGTCGGGCGGTGCAGCCCTCCTTGAGATTGCAAGAGTATTGAACACCCTGATTGAGGAGGGTAGAATTCCCAGGCCGGAGCGTTCGATCCGGTTCTGGTGGGGACCCGAGTTTGCAGGCAGCCGCCCATGGGTTGATATGCACTTTGAGGAAATAAAAGATGCTTATTGTAATATCAATATGGATATGGTAGGGGAGTGGCTCAGCCTTCATAATGCACACTTCAGCCTGATGAGGACAACATTCGGCAATTCCCATTATGTTAACGATGTGCTGGAGAACTACTTCAGGTTTGTAGGCGAGGGCAACAGGGAGAGAGTCCACAACAGGAGGGAGGTAAATGTGATACCACACAGGATAGTTGCTCCTTTTGGTGCTGATGAGCCTTTTTATTACAGTATTGAGACCCACTACGGATCTTCAGACCATGTCGTGTTCAATGATTTTGGAGTCCGGGTCCCCGGGGTTATGATGATTGCCTGGCCCGATCTGTGGTATCATACTTCCGGCGACCTGGTTGACAAAGCCGATCCCACACAACTTAGAAGAGCAGTTGTGATAGGTGCTGCGGCAGCTTATACCATTGCTGCTGCCGGGGATGAAATGGCAGTAAAAATTTCCGGAGAGATTGCAGCCAATGCTGCCGGCAGGCTCGGGCACCAGATGAATGTGGCTATGGATATGATCAGCCGTTCATCATCGGAAGATCTGGCTGAAAATTACAAAAAAGCTGTATGGCTTATAGAGGCTCATATGGCCAATGAAAAGGCAGCGATCAGGTCGGTGCATGAACTAACTTCGGCCGGTGAAACAATTGACCGGCATATTGAATCTCTTGCAGCATTTCTGGAAGGTCTGGGCCGATCCCATTTAATCGCGCTGGAGTCGCAGATGGAGATAAGGGCTGCTACCCTCAATACACCGCCCCCTGGCATCAACCTTACCGACGACGAAGTGGCTGCAGATAAAATTGTTCCTCAACTCACCGAAGGTATGTTCAAGGGTGGGCAGGGGATTCTTGCTGAAAAGCTCTCATCGCTTTCTGATGATAAACTTGCGGTCTATCCCTTAAGGAGAAGGATAGATCAGACTGAGATCGCCCGGCTGGTGGATGGACAGAATTCCATATTGATGATCAAGAAAATGATGGACGCACAAAGCCGCACTGAGACGGATCTGGGTGACATCATGAACTTTATTTACCTCATGCGGGAGGCGGGTGTAGTGGACTTTTAATCTTCTATCCAGTATCCTTCGCGGGGCAGCAGGTGGTCAAGATTTGCAATCCCCAGCACCACAATGGCGGTAACTATTGAGGTGTGCTCCTGGTATTCGGCAATACTCATGTTGTAGAGGTCGCGCTCGGTATGCCATATTTCGCCGTACTGGAAATCATATCCCTTTGGGTCGGATAACCCGAATGTCATTATGGGAACTCCCTTTACAGCAAATGAACCGCTGTCAGTACCCCTGGGCACAGCCGGAATTCTGCGGGGGGTATGCTCCCTGAGTTCGAAGGGGAAGTCGGGGTTAATATCATTCAGCGGGGCTGTTATCCTCTCCATATCATCCCACATGGCGGGCGTTACACTCAGGCTGCTTGCCACCAGCGGCCCGCTGTCTCTGTTGAACATATTGCTTATCCGGTCAAGCTTGTCTTCATTCTGCTCTACCCAGTGTCTTGACCCCAGCAGCCCGAACTCTTCGGCGGCCCAAAGGCATACAAGTATCGTACGTCTGGGCTGGCCGCCGGATTCCATGATAAGCCTTGCTGCTTCCATAGATGGGGAAACGCCCGATCCGTTATCCACTCCCCCTGTAGCCACATCAAATGCATCGAGGTGGCCTCCCATGATAACATACTCGTCAGGAAATTCTGTCCCTGGTATTATGCCTATTACATTATGGTATTTTACCGGTCCCGGCTTAAAATGGTTCCGTATGTCAAATTCCAGCTGGAAATACTGGCGTTCTCTCGCCATTTGTTCTATTATCGCATACTGGTGCTCGTTCAGCTTTATGTCGGGTATGCCGGGCAGGTTGTCGAATGTCATATCATCCAGGTTCCTGCGGTCGTACAATGCCCTTATCGGCACCGTTGATTTCTGGATGACCCCGAGTATGCCGGCTTCGGCCATTTCCCTGTAAAAGAGCGCCGGCTCGTCTGCGAGAGGTATGAGCTCTTCGTGTTCCTCTTCGGGCCTCCCGAAGTTTGCCCTTCTGATCTCATTGTTTCTCTGCTCTATCTCTTCGTTTCTGTCAATTATCCGCTGCCTTCGTTCGTGTGCCTCATCGGATATATCAACAGGCCATCCGTCATTGGTGCCTGTGATAAGCACCCAGGCTCCGTTCAGCCTGCCCTTCATCCTTTCGAACTGTGCACGCGTCTTGGGTTCGAGCACTACATGTCCTCTTTGCACACCCTTTGTTCCCGAGGTATATGAGGGAGTTGCAAAATGGAGGGTCATACCTTCCTCACCCAGCATCCTGCCGAACCAGGGTCCGCGGTTAAATCCAACGGGCACTTCCCCGGCTTCATCCATCTCTACTATCATGCCCCACTCCCTGAATTTTGATGCAGCCCAGTTGGCTGCGTTGGCATACGCATCGGAGCCGGAAAGCCTTCCGCCAATCCGGTTGGTCAGTATATCGAGATGCTCCATCGTGCGGTTGTCGTTCAGCCCGATCTCAATTATCCTGTCAACAACGGGGTCGGCTGCTAAATCCCGGCCTGTTTGAGCTGCTGCATGATGGAAGCTGAGCAGCATAATTGCTGCGTAAAAAGTTAAAATCTTCATAATTAGTTTTATGAGAATTGGGAATTGTAAAATATTAATAAAATGGCTTGGCAAATATATCAGTAATTTATTTTTTTTTGCAATCAGGTATAAAGGTTATCGTATGATGCTTCCATCATAAGGAAAAATGCCTGACCCTCGCTCGACCATGCAGGCCTTGCGTAGGTTGTCGGACCAGGCACACCTGTTACATACCCCAGGTCGTCTACCTTTTCATGAACTGCTTTTCTGATGTTTAAGGCGGTATCCAGTAAATCCCGGTCCAGCCATCCCGCATTTATACCTTTGAACACAGAATCGGCCACTCTCATAGCGAGACTTGTTTCAACAAAAGTGGAGGGATCGTTTATATCGTTGTGAAAGAGGTAGTCGTCTCTCATGTACCTGAGGCAGCCTTCCAAATGTTTTCGGGCATAATTCTTCAGGGTTTCGCTCTCGGCTGACATTGAGCCCGGAAGGTGGCTGATAAGTTTGGTCATACCGCTTATAGCATGTGCGTTAGCAAGTCCCCATAACCTTGGATGACTTATCTCACCTGTGTCTGCATTCCAGCGGTATGCAAACAGCGATTCCTCCTCTATCCAAAGCCTGTCAATAATGGCCTTTGCCTGTCTGTAAGCCTCTTCGGGGTAACCTGCGTAAGCCACGAATGGAGGTGCCATATATATTGAATCGGACCACAGCTCGGGTCCGTGATAGGAGTGGTGTATATAACCCTCTTCAGTACGAGGTGCCCTTTCAAACAGATATTCGAGCATCCTGTCTGCTGCCTCTTTCATACTTTCATCGCCGGTAATTTCTGCCGTTCTCAATACTGCTTCGAGTGGTGTTGCTGAGTCGTTAATACCATTTGCAACGCTGATAACAGCCAGGCGCCCGTCTGCACCCTGCCTTGTAACTGCCTCCCTGGCCATAAGTATCATCATCGTTTCGTCGCCGTTTTCAACAAATGCCTGGGTGGCAATACCGTGCTCCCAGTTTTGTTTCTGCAGCGAAAGCATGGCCATTTGAACCTTTCTCCTTACAGGTGTATAGAATATTTCGTTCTCGGCATCCAGTTCCCTGCTGCAGGATGCTGCAGACGGTACAAAAAGTGCGCTGCCCAAAAGGCCTGTTTTGATTATAAAATCTCTTCTGATCATATTATTTGTGTTTTGGTTTGGTTTTTTTGTTCATAAAGTAGTTAATTACCCCGGCTATTTGGGTCTGAAACAATAATTGCCATAAGATATACCGGAAACTATGCCCGGATGTAATTCATTATCTGTCTATCCATTCCATCAGGTAGTCAAAGATGTCGTCACCTGCTCTTATCATCAGTGAGCCTGAAGCATTTTCAGCATCATAGGTGCGTCTCACAATCGACAGATCCCTTTCTGTTATTTCGCTGTCAGCCGCATTTCCCGATCCGTCAACAGGATTTATCATTAAGAGCTTTGCCGGCGCCAGCGAAGCCGCCAGATCGGGCAGGTCATATTCAGCGAGCATGCCTGGTACTGCTCCATGGATGAATCGCGGAATGTAGAAGCGGGTTGATACCAGCGAATAATATGAAGTCAGTGGGTTTAAAAGGGCAATATGCGTTACTGACGGTTCGAATGCTGCCGCATGTAGAAGTGCCGGCGAAAGCTCGCCTTCGGCCAGTGAGTATATCAATTGCGCGTTAAAATATTCCTGTATAAGCCTGGCAAGCCCGGCTATGTCGGCAGCCCTGATGGCTGTTATGCTCCTGCCTGTGATCATCGCTGCAAACCAGACATTATAAGAAACACCCTTGATATAGGCATCTCCCCTGAAAGAACCCGGACCTGTCTCTCCAATGCCTATGAGATCAGGGACAAGTACAGTAAAGCCCCTGTTTACAAACCATTCAGCCTTGCCTCCTTTGCCGGCGGCAACGGCTTTGCCTTCGGGATGAAGGTAAATTACACTTTTTCCGGAAGGGTTACCGGGCATCATCAGCAGGAAGGGAATCACATAATCACCTTCTCCCTGTATGAAATACTTTTCAATTTTGTAGCCGTCACGAAGTACCCGTCCGGTATAAACAGGCTTCTTGCAGCCGTCAGGTGTCCTGTAGCCGGACAGCTTCCTTGCCGAAGCCACGGCATTTTTCAAATGTTCTTCACATTCGTTCCTGGAATCTTCCAGAAGGCTCTGAAGGCCTTCTGAAACCTTTTTGTTGAGGCTGAATATTGTTTCACTGCCGATGCATGTTGCAAGCTGCCCGGTGGAGGTTACCCTGAGCTCTGCTTCACTTAAGATATCGACTTCCAGATCGGAGGGGTCTCCCGGATTGCCAAGGTGCTTCTGGAAAAATGCGTACATTGCCTGACGGTTTTTGCGGGTAGAAGTGTGTGCTCCTATATCCTCAGCCATGGTAATATTCCCGGGTTTGTCTTTCGCCCTGTATAGCTGTTGCACCTCCTTGTAGGTTTCCCGGGCACCCTGTATACTGAAAAAATCGTTCAGTGTTGAAATGATCAGGGTGGGTTTGGGTGCCCTTACGGCAAGCAGGTCGGCATGGTCAATCCCGTGCTTTATCCCATTGAACAGGTTCTGCTCGGCATCCTGGGGCCCGATAGATTCAAGGAGCCTTGTAAAGCTGGTAATATAGGCCTCGGGGGCGGAGGCATAAATGCGTTCATCCAGTGCAGCAATATATGCAGACTGGGTGCCTCCTCCCGACCGCCCTGTTATCCCAATGCGCAGCGTGTCAACCTCCGGTCTGGTAAACAGGTAGTCAACCGCACGAATACCGTCCCATATCATGTACCCCGCCAGGGAACCTCCAGTGATAAAAGCCTGTGCGCCCGGCCATGAGTGCTCGATAGTTGGTCCACCAACAGCCGAAATCCCTGTTTCCGGATCGTAATACTCCATTCGCTCTCCCTGTCCAACCGGATCAAATGCAAATACAACGAACCCTTTTTTGACCAGGTTTATTATCTTGTGCTGGTATGCCGGACTCCGGTATCCCTCAGCAGCATGACCACTACAGTAAATAATGGCTGGCGCAGCCTGCCCCTTTATCATATCGGGTATAAAAAGGGATGATGTCACATAAAACCCGGGCCTCGATTCAAACAGGATATTTTCAACCCTGTAACCATCTTTTGAAACTGTCGAGGTAATGTCTGCATTAAGGGGTGTCCTTTCGGGGAAGGGTCCGGTAACATCATGAAGGATATCTTTAATTTGCTTTTGCCTTTGCCGCCATTCATCGGCCGAACTGATAGCGGCAATCTCTTCGGTCCGGATACCCAGCATTTCGTATGCTTCGTCCGTTATGTGCCTGTACAGTGAGTTAGTTATACCGGAATGTCTGAGCCATGTCATGTTCCTTAATTGCATAACATCATGCTCATCCTGGCTTTTTAAGGAAGGAGCGACTGCAAATATCCAGAAGGCAGAAACTATTACTATAAGCCGGAATGCTTTTCTATCCGTTGGGGCTGACCTTATTGCATTGCAGTTCATAACTGTTTTTCTCCGCAAAATAATAAATTAAAACGTAAGGATGAACAGGAAAATGATAAACCGTGCCCCTGGTGCAGATATTCGTTTTTCCCCGTGTTAAGACAATGCAAAATGCCATTAATTTTCCTTGTAGGCAATTTTGATCACTTCATCAAAGTTGTTTACAAAATAGGGAGTTACTCCATCTTTAAGGTATTCAGGAAGTTCGTCAAAGTCTTTTTTGTTTTCGGCAGGGAAGATAAGTTCGAAAACCTTTACCCTTCTGGCAGCAATGGTTTTTTCCCTTACACCCCCGATAGGCAGGACTCTTCCTGTGAGGGTCAGCTCACCCGTCATCCCGATCCCGTTTCTTACCCCTTTATTGATTGCCAGTGAGTAAAGGGCCAGAGCCATGGTTATTCCAGCAGAGGGCCCATCCTTGGGTGTGGCGCCGGCAGGGACATGAAGATGGATGAAACTTGAATTGAAGAGGTCGTTTATTGCCCTGTTTTTGTTGCCGAACGAGCGGATATATGAGTAAGCTATGTCGACAGATTCCTGCATTACCTTGCCAAGCTGGCCGGTCTGCTTAAGACCAGCGGACTTACTTTTTACGGCTGTTGCCTCTATATAGAGGGTTGCACCTCCCATTGCCGTCCAGGCCAGTCCCAGGGTCACACCGGGGATAGCCTTCTTGTAGATCTCCTCAGCTGTAAAAACCGGCTGGCCAAGAAAATCGATAAGGTTCCTGCCACTCACCCTGATCTTTTCCGTACCTTTCTGAGCCTGGATGAGAGTGGATTTACGCATGATCTTTTTGATCTGGTTTTCCATGCTCCTTACTCCTGCCTCCCTGGCATAACCGTCGGCTATCTTTGCGAGGGCCCTATCGGTTATAGTTACTTCAGATGACTTAAGACCGTGCTCAATACGTTGTTTAGGTATGAGGTATCTTTTGGCAATTTCAACCTTCTCTTCAAGTATATAACCCGAAAGCTTTATCACTTCCATCCTGTCAAGCAGCGGTCTTGGTATTGTATCAAGCTGGTTGGCGGTGGTGACAAAAAGTATGTTGGAAAGATCAAATCTTACATCAAGGTAATGATCAAGGAACTGGCTGTTCTGTTCGGGGTCCAGCACTTCAAGCAGTGCGGCTGCCGGGTCTCCCTGAAAACTGGCGCCTATTTTGTCAATTTCATCGAGCATAATTACCGGATTGGAAACCTGTGTACGTTTCAGGCTCTGGATAAACTTACCTGGCATAGCGCCGATATATGTGCGTCGGTGGCCTTTTATCTCCGCTTCGTCACGCATACCTCCCACTGAAAACCTGTAGAATTCCCTTCCAAGTGAATCGGCAATTGACTTGCCGATCGAAGTTTTACCAGTGCCGGGAGGACCTACCAGGCAAATAATGCTGCCTGAGACTTTCCCTCGTTTAACAATAGTGCTGATAAATTCAAGTATCCGCTGTTTCACATCGTTAAGTCCGTAATGCTGCTCATCGAGTATTATTTCGGCTTTGACAAGGTTGTAATTATCTTCGGAATGAATGCCCCATGGCAGATCGGTAAGCCATGTAAGGTATGATCTGGTGACCTGGAATTCGGCTGAGCCGCTTTCAAGCGACTTCATCTTTTCCAGCTCTTCATCAACCACCTTTTTTGCTTCGGGTGTAAGCTTTAGTTTTTTGATCTTCTTTTCAAATCCTTCTATTTCGGTCGATTTGTCATCTTTTTCCAGGCCCAGCTCTTTTTTAATAACCTTCAGCTGCTCCCTGAGAAAGAACTCACGCTGGTGCTTTGAGACTTTTTCTTCGATCTGCTTCTGGATATCCTGTTGTATCTTGTTAAGTTCTATCTCTTCCTTTAGCAAGATCATTAGCTTTTCACTACGCTCGAACAGGTCGGTTGCCTCGAGTATTTCCTGCAGCTTGTCACTGTCGGCTGTCAGGAACGATGCTACGAGGTCCATCAACAGTCCCGGTTTCTCCATTCCGACCTGGGAGAGTGCCAGCTTGATCTGCTCGTGGAACATGGGATTCAGCTTAATAAGCTCCTTGACCGAATTGATTACTGCCAGGGTATATGCTTTAAGTTCGCCCGGAGGAGATTCTTTCTCCTCATATTCATACCTTACCTGCCACATATCCATGTCCGGGCGTTTAATGGTCTTGATTTTATGAAAGCGCGTCACAGCCTGGGCCAAAATCTGGATGCCGTCTTCTGCTTTATTGACCACTCTTTGAATTTTAAGCAGTGTGCCGGTGGCGTGCAGATCGGAATTTATTATATCTTCATCATTGGCCTCCCTGATATAGGAGACGCCCAGGAACTTGTTATTGTGTTCGAGCGAATATTCGACCAGTTCGGTCATTTTTTTCCCTGAAAAGGAAAGGGGAAGGGTAAGCCCCGGAAAAACGGGCCTGTTTTCAAGAGGAAGAACAAATATATTGTCAGGGTATATATCAGAAACCAGAACAAGCTGGTTTTTGTCGGAATTACTCATAATAATATCGTTTTATTGTATAACAGTGTTGGCCAGATTTTGTTCCTTTTGGTTATGCTAAAATCATGACAAATACATGCCAAAATCCATACCATTGGGATGGTTCCGGGAATAGCCATAACAGATCATGGCAATATGGCACATGAGGAGCAATTATAGCCGACCAACTGTCATGCAGCCAGACCTTCTGCTTCAGGGTTTCAGTGGCCAGCGGACCGGCCCGGAATTTTTCTGCGACCGGTAGATGGCAGTAAATATCTCAACGGTTTTCCGGCCCTCCTTACCAGTTACCATAGGTTTATTTCTGTTTATAACCGCGTCGATGAAATCTTCATGCTGGAGTCTTATGTAATACTCTGTGGGATCAACGGAGTTAAAAATGTCAGCATCTTCTCCGGCCCATTGCTCCAGCATATTTTCCTCACCGGGAATTGTCCACAGGTCATTTACAGGAGGTTCGGCAATTCCCGAACGGCCTGCTATAAACATTGCACCCCCATCGGTCTGGACTCCTACCGAAGCACCAGTGGAGCCGTGGATATGGACTTTCCCGTAAATGCCCGGTTTTTGCGAATTGCTGACAACTATATTACCTATCGCCCCGTTCTCAAAACGGAGCACCGCCACTGCGGTATCTTCAACTTCAATATAAGGGTGGTTAAAGTTATCCCATAAACCGTATAACTCTTTAATTTCCGATCCCATGAACCACTGCAGCAGGTCGAGCTGGTGAGGGGACTGGTTTACCAGCACACCTCCACCCTCATGCTCCCATGAACCTCTCCACGGGTCACTTTCATAATACTCCCTGTCTCTCCATCCGAGCATGACGATTGTTCCCAGTACCGGCCGGCCTATACGTCCTCCTGCAATTGCCCGGTGCATCCGGAGGGTGGGAGAGTAAAACCTTCTCTGGCTGATCACTCCCAGCTGCCTGCCTGTTTTTTCGGCGGTGGCTATCATCGCGTCGCAATCTTCGAGGCTGGATGCCAGTGGTTTTTCAACCATTACGTGAGCTCCGGCCATCATGGCCGCGACGGCCGGTTCGCGATGTGCAGGATGGGGAGTGCAGATGACCACCACATCAAGCTTTTCTCTGTTAACCATCTCCCCGATATCTGTATAGGAGGATACACCATAACCCGAGGCAAATTCCCTTCCTTTGCCGGCCGACCGGCTGCATACGGCCCTGAAATCGGAATTACGGGCATTAACAAGTGCTCTGGCATGGAGATGAGCTACTTTTCCGCATCCTGATATTCCTGTTCTTATTTTTTGTTCCATGGTATGTTATTTAATATATCTTGAAAATATTTGTAGTTTTTTATCAGTCATGTTCTGGCGGGGTTTAACCCGGAAGGCACGCACGGGCTAAAAAAATGGCGGTGCGAAGCAAAACCGGGGTTAAAGCCACCTTAGCTGGTAGCAGGTAGCCGGTGTTTAGCATATTTATCACTGGTAACATATTAAATTCTTCATTGCAGGCAAACATTTGTGGCTGCTATGGGATCAGAATGACCTTATTCAGGCCCTTCTCCCTGTTATATAATCTCCTGAACCAGTCCGCTCCCTCTGAAAGGGGGACTTCGGCACTTAACATGGCATCTGTATTCAAAAGGTCTTTAGATAAAAGATCGAGTACCGGACTGTATTCGCCGTTTATCGCACATGAGCCCTGAATACGGAGCTGACCGGTAACAATGGTCTGCAGAGGTATTTCAACTGACGGCGAAAGGTTGCCAAGTATGGTAAGTGTGCCGCCTTTCCTTAATGCACCGATGGCGGTATCGATACTTGAGCTCAGTCCCACTGCCTCGAATGCGATGTCTGCACCCCGGGTCCCGGTCATGGCCTTAACCTCAGAAGACACATTGTCTTTTTCCGGGTTAAGTATGATTGTGGCACCCAGTTTTTCTGCAAGAGACAATTTTCCTGTATCAATATCAACTGCGACTATTTCCGTACATCCGGCAAGTCGGAGCATTTGCACCAAAAATAGCCCTATCATTCCTGCACCTACAACAACGGCTGTGTCGTTCAAAGCAACCGGGGTCAGGTTGATGGCATGCAGTGCAACCGCTGCCGGCTCAACCATTGCTGCCTTGGTAAAGCTTACATTTTCGGGCAGGCGGTAAAGGATGTGGCGTGGTACTGTTACAAACTCAGCATATGTTCCGTCTCGTCTGAACTCTTTGGCTGAAACTCCCAGAACCATCCTGCCGTCGCTCAGGTTATAGTCTCCCCGTCTCGAAAACCAGTCCTCCAGATCATAAACAGTAGAATCAAATGTGACCCGGTCTCCCGGCTTCCAGTCATTTACCCGGCTTCCGGTATCCCTGATAATACCGCTTGCCTCATGGCCCATGATTACCGGGGGGATTCTCCTGCCGGTACTACCATCTATACCATGTACATCACTTCCGCAAATACCGGTAGCTTTAACCTCTACCAGGACCTCTTCAGGTCCCGGTACCGGGTCGGCTACCTCCTTATAGACAAGTTTCATATAATCCTCAAGTACGAGTGCCTTCATTGTAAAGCAGTTTTAATGTTTAGATTAAGGCGAAACGCTTCCTTCTGTTAGTCAAAATTTTGTTTCTTTTCAAATACAAAAATTTGGCTTTTTTTACAGAAGAAATATACCGGATGAGCTATCTTTGTTTCATTATCGTAAATATACCATAAACCAGTGGTATTTTAATATCGATCCGGTTAAAATGGTAGTGCAATGGAAAAAACAATATCAGGTATATGCATCGAGCTTGTAAGGGGAGACATAGCATCACAGCCGGATATTCAGGCTGTGGTTAATGCAGCAAATGCCGGTTTACGCACGGGAGGAGGCGTTGCAGGCGCCATTCACCGGGCAGCAGGACCCGGACTTGAGCAGGAGTGCAGTCCCCTTGCGCCAATAAGTCCGGGTGAAGCGGTCATAACCGGAGCCCATAACCTTCCCAATGACTATGTAATTCATTGCCTGGGACCGGTATACGGCCGGGATAAGCCAGAAGCACGGCTTCTGGCAGACTGTTATAAGAATGCCCTCAGGCTGGCAGAGGATAACAGGATAGAATCAGTCGCTTTTCCCGCAATTTCGTCAGGAGCATTCGGCTATCCTTTGAAAGAGGCAGCTGAAGTTGCTGTTACCGCTATTTTTATGGTGGTACCGGAACTGCAGCATGTAAAGAAGATCAGGTTTGTTCTTTTTTCGGAGAGTGATATGGATATTTTCGGGACTGTTCTTTCATCACTGGAGCCATGATGGAAACAATTGCCTGGGTTGGTTTTTCCCAGGGCATGTTTGCTGCCATACTGGTAATGGCCAAAAAGGAAAGGAGCGACTCTGACAGGATCCTTGCCGCGTGGCTCTCGTTACTTGCCATTGAATTTCTTCTGCATGCTGCGGATTACAGGATTTTTGGCAAACCGATACTCTCAAGCTCATTTCTTTTGTTCAACCCGGCCTGCTACCTGTATGTAAGGTCGCTTACGATTGAAGATTTCCGGCTTCGCCCGGTCCAGCTCCTGCATCTCCTTCCCTATATATCTGTTAAGCTGATTGCATATCTGCTCCGGGAGCCCTATGAGCTTGAAGGTTATTTTGAACAGGATGAGAGCTTCTGGTTCAGGATACTTTTTTCGGTTGCATCGGTGTTGTCATGGATCATCTACAACAGCAGAAGTATCCTGCTCGTGGTAAAGCACCGGCGGGGACTGGAGCATGAGTTTTCGACCATTGAGAGCCGCGAAAAGGTCGGTTGGCTGCTGTTTGTAGTGGTTTTTTACAATCTTTACTGTGCAGCTGCAATTGTGATTGGCGCAACCAATGTGATTACAGGGTCGCCGTCGCCGGTAATGCATGTATACAGTTATTCGACAATGTTAGCCATGGTCTATATTCTTGGCTTTTACGGTCTGTGGCAGACCTCAATATATCCCCCGAAAGAGGCTGTAGATGAAAAAACCGGGCCATACAGCAGGAACCCTTTGTCAGCCACCAGAAGAAGACAGATCAGGGAGGAGCTGACAACCTATTTTGACCTTGAGAAGCCCTATTTGAATCCCGGGCTTAATATGAACATGATTTCCCAGCGTCTTGATATCCCGAAGCATCAGTTGACTGAAGTCCTGAATACTGAGATAGGAAAGAACTTTTTCAGCTTTGTAAATGAGTACCGGATCACAGAGGTCAAAAAACAACTGGTGGAAAAAGGTGATATATATTCTATTGAGTCAATCGGATTTGAATGCGGGTTTAACAGTAAGTCGACTTTCTTCACTGTATTCAAGAAAATCACAGGGCAAACCCCTATGCAGTATAAAACAAAAGCAGGCATTTAACCCTGTCGCCGCCGTGGGCATTATCCATCCTGCGGTCAGACGCGGGTTCAGATTTTAAAAGTTGTACAGATACTCCCGGTTTATTCTTTAAAACAAGGACCGTTTTTGAAAAGGAAATGATTATTATTGCCCTGTATCTGCAGCCTGTTTTCCCTTTCCAGGGAAAACCTTCAGCAGCTTGATAAATAAAAACCAGATGATACGTAGATTTCTTTTATCCGCATTTTTAATGCCGGGATCACTTCTTTGTGCCACTGCCCAGGGTATTTTCGAAGAGGCTCTGGAGAGCAATGATACTGTTGCCGCTCACAACGGGATTTTTTCACTGGGCGGTTATTCAAGGGCGTCAGCATGGTTCGGGGGCGACACCTATGATTATGCCTCTCTTTTCGGCGAATTTGCCCTTCAGGGCAGAATATCCGGAAACAGGGTGTTTTTATCTTCCGAGGTCAGGTTTGCCGATGGGCTCAGTTTCGGTAACCGCGAAACCAGGGTGCAGGTACGGGAAGCGTACGCCGGCATCAGGTGGGACAGGGCCGATGTATTCGTGGGCAATCAGATTGTAACATGGGGACGAACCGATGGCTTCAATCCCGTCGATAATATCAGTCCCCGCAACTATTTCCTCCTTAGCACCGATCCCGACGACCAGCTTGAGGGCAACTTCATGCTCCGTACCAGGCTGAGGCCTGCCCCACATACAGAACTGGAGGTAATAGCAATACCTTATTACAAGCCTTCTGTATACAGGTACGACCTTTTTGAGATGGATGAAAGTGTATCTTTTACGAGAGCGCTTCTTCCTGAAGAATCTTTTCGCAATGGAACAGTGGCAATGCGCCTGACAACGGAGCTGCCCACCGTGGGTTTTTCTTTTTCATATTTCAGCGGGTACGACCCGTTTTATGGCTTTGATATTGACAGCTACTCTTTCCTGCCTGAACCAGAGATCGTTTACAGGCCTGATTTCTTCAGGAAACATTCTCCCGGTTTTGATATGTCACTTCTGGCCGGGGCAATGATAATCAGGCTTGAAGCTACCTACAACATTACTTCAGGATATTCTGAAAATATATATATACCAAACCCGGAGCTTTACCTTGTAGCTGCGGCTGAACGAAGCATCAGCGGAGTAAATGCTGTTTTCCAGTATATCGGCAAGCATATTTCCGATTATACTCCCATTGATCCTCCCGCTCCGCCCGATATGCAGGATCCGGCTGACCTGCTGAGATGGGCATCACAGTCGGTCATTTACGAATCAGAATTGTATAACCGCCGTATTTTCCTGCAGCAGGAGGAATTGAACCATGCCTTGTTCTTAGCCCTTTCCAGGTCGTTTTTGTATGAAGAGATAAGAGCTGAGATTTCTGCATACTATAATATCACATCTGAGGAGTATCTGGTCAGGCCGGAACTTAAATGGAGTGCAAGGGACGGAATGCTGATTTCTGCCGGCGCCCATATTATGAAAGGGCCTGAAGAATCGATCTTTAACATGGCAGGAAAGGTGCTGGGGGGATTCTTTGCAGGCATCA
>SLRB01000047.1 GCA_007131165.1 Bacteroidales bacterium
TCGACCGCCTCTTTTCCGTTTGATGCAAGATCAATATCATATCCTATACTTTTGAAAATAGACTGCGCAACTACCTGGTTAACATGGTTGTCTTCAGCTACGAGTATGTTCAGGCCCGGTTTTGTCTTTTTTCCATGCGGAGTCTTTGCCGATGGTATTGCCACCTGAAGGAAGTTGTTCTGAATTATATCGAATATCTCTGAGGCATCGCAGGGTTCTATCAGGTAATGGTCTGCACCAAACCGCCTGCTTTTTATGAAATTACCCGGTTTGTTTACAGAGCTGACAATTATGATAAGGTAATTTTCATCGAGATGGTTTTCGTGAAGACTTCGTGCAATGGCAAACCCGTTACTTTTTTCTGAATCGACAATAACTATGACCGAATAGTCCTGCCCTTGATCTTTTGACGAACTCCTGAGCAGGTCGATGGTCGTATCATTAAAGGTGGTCGTTTCGCACGTAATCCCCATTTTTTTGAGCATCTCGTTAATTCCCGGTTTGCCTTCGCCCGGACCTGAAAGGACCAATACCCGTATGTCCTTGTAGGTTTTGATATGGTCGATTCGCAGGTTTTTTGAAGATATCTCGTTCGAATAGACCTGGGTAGTGAATATCACCCGGGTACCGGGCCCACCTTTAGGGGGATTGCTGTAGAGTGGGCTTTCTATTTTCATATCGCCCTTCATGAGCTTTATGAGCTTCCTTGTCTTATTCAGTCCGAAACTGCCCGACGAAAACTTTCCGGGTACATTATCCTTTTCGTTGTATATGGCGGCAAGTTCCGGGGAAATGCCTTTGCCTGTATCTTCAACGATGAACCGGAGTGTCATGTTTCCCCCTTTTTGCCTGGCCGATTCCACAATCAACCCGATCTCTCCCTCATCTGTGTACTTAAGTGAATTGCTCAGCAGGTTGGTGAGGGCCTGACGGAGATGGAACGGATCTCCTATCAGGTTTTTCGGAATGTTTTCGGCTATTTTTGTTTTCAGTGAGAGATTTTTTTCCCGCGCCTTGCTCCTGGCCGGTTTTATTACTGTGTCTATCTCCTCCGGCAGGACAAACGGGATCTCCTCAACAAGTGTCTTATTTTCATCAAAACTGGAGAAATCCATTATGTCATTCACTACTAAAAGTATATCTTCACAACAGTGCTTTATCAGCTCTGTTTTCTGATATATCTCTGACCCGGGGTCTGCTTCATTCTCAAGTGAATCTGCCATATTAAGGATGCCATTGAGGGGGTTCCGGATATCGTGGCTAACTCTTTTCAGGAACTCTGTTTTGGCTTCTGTGAAGAGGTATTCGGTTTTTCGTGCCTGCTCTATAGGGCTTATATCGATAAAGGCATCAACAAACACTTTCTCTCCCAGAAATGTAGCAGGTATCTCCTTTTTGAACAGGATAACCTCCTTTTCATCCGAGTCGTAATAGACGTACTCATTAGTTTTTTCATCCTGGTTATGAACCCTTTCTCCTGTATAGTTTTTGTGAATAAAGAACATGTTCGAGAAATCCTTGCCGGTTACACCGGCAGGATCTTTAATACCCAGGATTTCTGCTGCCGTGCTGTTTATCATCTTGACCCTGTTGTCGGCCGCCTTGATGATTATCCCAACCGGAAGCGATTCGAAAATGCTTTTAATTGCCTTTTCAGATTCGCGGGATTTTTGTTTTTCCTTTCTTTCATTTCTGATGAACCAGAGGAAAAAGAAAATTATAATCAGGAGAACGATGAAAGTGGCTGCTGCAATAATAAGGATGCTGTTTATTATGTAGGAGACAACAATACTGGTGTCGAGCGAAAAAACCACGAGCAGGTCCCTGTGAAGAATCTTTACCGGGTAATATGAAGAGATTACCCTGCGCGACGTACCCGCTTCCTCAATATTGTGTATCAGTGTACCGGACTGCCCGTCATCCGGCCATATTTCTGTAAAGCTTTGTGTAGTGATGGTGTCGGGTGCGCCTGGCTGGAGATTGCTGAAAACTATATCTCCCTCCCTGTTTATGAGCCATTGCCAGAGAATATCCTCTATATGAAAGTTGGAAAAGACCGATCCAATATACCTTTTTGTATCAATCCTTATAACAAGGTTTGCTACTACCATATTGTCACTGAATGCAGGGAGTACAAAAGCCGACTCATCCAGATAGTCGTCCATCCTTTCCCTGTCATACAGTTCTCGTTGTATCCTTGACGTGTATATATCTGTTATCAGGTTGTTGTTCTGGTCACGGAAAATATTATAGACATTGTTTTCGTCGTCATACAGCGAAATACTGGTTATCAGCTGCATATATTTCGAAAAAAACACCTCAATCTTCCTGATGCTGCTTTCCCTTATTTCGGGATTGGCAAAGAACTCCGACATATCTTCCTTAAATAGAATGTAATTGAGTTCATTCATGAAATTTGAAACATGCTGCTCAATTTCCCAGCTGCAAATTTCTGTTTGCCGCGCCAGCATGTTTTCCTGAAAACTTACCTGTTGCCTGTAAATGTTGTGGTAGTAATAGATGTTGGCAGCGACAAGCACCAGTATGATGACTGATAGCAAAAAGTAGATTTTCCTCATATAGATCCCGTATGATCCGGCAATATAGAAAATATTAACTAAAAACAAAAGCCGGTTACATTGCTGCTCATGAACCCGGACTGGCGCATCACGTAGCAGAAATCCTTCATTATGTTGAAGTTTTACATTACCCTGTGAGGTTAAAGATCAGTTTCAGTAACCCGGGGTGCGGTATTTTCCGGGGTCATCATAATATAGGCTCAGATAACTTTCATACCGGCTCATTGCCAGACGGCCTTCATCTGCTGCTTTTTTTACTGCACAACCGGGTTCGTTTGTATGAAGGCAGTTGTAATAGCGGCAATCCTTTGAAAGTGAAAAAATATCAGGGAAAAAGTGAAAGATCTCATCCTTGTCCATGTTTATTATTCCAAAGCCTTTTATTCCCGGGGTATCAATGATGTATCCGCCTGTTGCCAACTCAAACATTTCAGAAAATGTGGTTGTATGCCTTCCGGTTTTGTGGTATTCGGAAACCGGCCGTGTTTTAAGGTTAAGTGACGGGTCGATCACGTTTATGACAGATGATTTGCCCACTCCGGAGTTACCCGCTAACAGGCTGATCCGGTCTTTCAGTCTCGAGATAAGCTCATCGAGCCCTTTTTTCTCAACAGCCGAAGTCCTGACAGATTCATAGCCTGCCTTCCCGTAGATATCCGCCAGTTCCTCCATTTCGGCAGTCAGCTCTTCATCGTAAAGGTCTGTTTTATTAAAAACTATTACCGCCGGGATTTCATAAGCCTCACATGTGGCCAGGAACCTGTCGGTGAACCTGATGGTTGTTCTGGGGCTTGTTAGTGAGATCATCAGGAATGCCTGGTCGAGGTTCGCGGCGAGTACATGTGTCTCTTTTGAGAGTTTAGACGCTTTCCTTACGATGTAGTTCTTCCTGTCAAGGATCTCTGTAATAATTCCCGTACTTTCTCTTTCAAGGCGGTAAAACATAACCATGTCGCCAACTGCCACCGGGTTGGTGCTGCGTATGCCGCTGGTGCGCAGCTTCCCTTTTATCTTGCACGGCACTGTTGTTTTGTCTTCATCAAGAACGGTGTGCCAGCTTCCTGTCGTTTTTATAACAATTCCTTTTTCCAACAGCGTTGTCTTTTTATCCTTACTTTGCCGGTGATCCCTGTTTCCGTTAAAACCGCCGGGGGAATGCCTGTTACATTAAAAATTTAATTTCCCTTTCGGGGAATTATATCCTGCCGGTAATACCCTCCCTTTCAAGAAAGCTCCCTATCAGGTCATCCAGGTCAGGCTTACCGATCTCCTGAAGGTCATAATTCACCTTGGTTGAGGGCTTGTTGATCCTGACAATCCTCCCCAGGTCAATGGGAGTTGCTATTATCACTGAATCACAATCGGTATTGTTAATGGTCTGCTCCAGGTCCTTTATCTGCTCTTTACCGTATCCCATAGCCGGCAGCAAGGTGCCTATTTCAGGATAAGTTTTATAAGTATCCTTTAGCCGGCCCACCAGGTAAGGCCTGGGATCAACGAGCTGACCGGCACCGAACTTTCTTGCAGCGAATATACCTGGCCCTACTTTCATGTTACCATGTGTAGTTGTCGGCCCATCTTCGATTACAAGTACCCTTTTTCCCCTTATCACTTCAGGATCAGCTGCCAATATGGGATAGGCGGCATCAACCACGACAGCATCCGGGTTTACCTTCCTGATGTTTTCCCGAAGCATTTGGACATTATCGGGACTTGCACTGTCTATTTTGTTTATCACCACAATATCTGCCTTTCTGAGATTCACTTCGCCGGGGTAATAGCTGAGTTCGTGACCAACCCTGTGCGGATCGGTGACCGTGATCATCAGGTCCGGCCTGATAAACGGAAAGTCATTGTTGCCTCCGTCCCACAAAATTATATCAGCCTCTTTTTCTGCCTCATTAAGTATGGCCTGATAATCGGCACCTGAATATATAACATTCCCATTTGTTACATAATGCTCATATTCTTCCATCTCTTCAATGGTGCAATTGTTTTTTTCCATGTCTTCGATCGTCTCATACCGCTGTACTTTTTGAAGTTCGAGGTCTCCATACGGCATCGGGTGCCTAATGGCAACTACCTTAATGCCCCGGTCATTCAGGATTCTGACAATTTTTCCCGATGTTTTGCTTTTACCGCAACCTGTCCTGACTGCGCCTACTGCGATTACCGTCTTTTTGCTTTTTATCTGCGTATGCGCAGGGCCGAGCAGAAGAAAGTCAGCTCCCGCTGCATTAACAATTGCACTCACCGACATGACCTCCTGGTATGAGATATCCGAATAAGAAAAGGTGCATATATCTGCGTTAAGTTCAGGTATCAGTTGGGCCAGCTCATCCTGCGGGTAAATCGGGATTCCTTCAGGGTAATTAGCCCCGGCAAGTTCAGCCGGGTATTTTCTGCTTTCAATTCCGGGTATCTGGGCTGCTGTGAATGCGACGACATTATAATTTTCATTGTCACGGTACCATGTGTTGAAGTTATGGAAATCCCTTCCGGCAGCTCCTATTATGATTGCATTTTGTTTTTGCATAAAATTTAAATTTTAGAATTAATTATCTGTAAAGATAATTTTTTCAGTTTACCTGCAGTTAGTTTAACACTATGCTTTTTATCATTAAACCAGTCAGGTTTATCATGCGTTTTAAATAGTTTACCGAATATTTTTCAAAAAAATTCAAAAACATATCCACATGTTTAATTGTTCATACATTTATCATTATCTTTAGTGTTAACAATAGTTGAATATTCACTGTAAATCAATCGTGTACATTGAATTTTCTGGCTCACATATACCTCTCGGGAAGTTCTGACGAAATAAAGGTCGGTAACTTCATAGGCGATTATGTTAAAGGCAGGAATTATGAAAAATATCCTGAGATGGTTCGCAAGGGCATTATTCTTCACAGAAAGATTGACAGTTTTACCGATGCCCACCCTGTTGTAAGCAAAAGCAAAATGCACCTGAGAAAGCGTTTCAGGCGCTATTCCGGTGTTATAGTCGATATTTTTTACGATCATTTTCTCGCCAGTGAATGGGGTCTGTTTTCTAAACACCCGCTGCCCCAGTATGTTGTCAACATGTATGAGATCCTGGTAAGCAATTACTTCATACTTCCCAATGAGATCAAAACATTCCTGCCATTTTTCATAATAAATAACTGGCTCGAATCATATACAAGCATTGAGGGTATCGAGGGCGTTTTGAGGCGGATGACAAAGCGTACCTCGCTGCCTAATGAAACACCCTTTGCAATTGCCGAGCTCCGCAAAAACTATCATCTTTTCAGGGATGATTTTATGGAATATTTCCCTCAGCTGGTAGCCTATGTCGAGGAGAACCATGATATACCGGTCTGCGAATTTCACAGCCCCAGTTTTGTTTAGTCGACCTCGCATGCAATTTGATTAACCTGATTTGTACGTATGAAGTTTGAAGACCATCAGTCTTAAGCTAATGGGTAGCTTACTTCCAACTACTTGAGGAACTCCATCCTTTCGGCATCAAATTTCAGCAGGATAAATAACATTATCGTAAATGCCCACATTGAAGAACCCCCGTAACTGATGAACGGAAGCGGAATGCCTATTACGGGAACAACGCCTATTGTCATACCGATATTGATAACAAGATGTGTGAAGAAGACAGAGATCACTGCATAACCATAGATACGGGCAAAGGGCGATCGTTGCCGTTCGGCCATGTATACCAGCCTGAGCAGGAATAAAACAAATAGAGCAAGCAAGACGAGTGAGCCGGCGAACCCCCACTCTTCGCCTATTGTGCAGAAGATAAAGTCGGTGCTCTGCTCGGGCACAAAATTGAATTTTGTCTGTGTTCCCTGTAGAAATCCTTTTCCTGTGAGGCCTCCGCTGCCTATCGCAATTTTCGACTGGTTGATATTATAGCTCTGCCCCAGGGGGTCGTCATCAAAGCCAAGGACTATGTTTATCCGGCTTCTCTGGTGCGGCATCAGAACATTGTCAAATACATAGTCGACCGAATAGGTGTATAAAATTGCTGTGAACAGGATTCCCAGCACAAGTTGAACGCCTCTTAACCTGCTCATAGCCGACAAAACAAAAAGGACGAGGGACGCAGCTGCCGCTGCAATGACGAGCTGCGTATCCAGTTGTGCGGGCTGGCCTGCAAGCCTGAAAAATATCAATACAGTTGCCGCCACTACTGTAAAGATCAGTACACCCCTGATTGTCAGTTTCACATCGCGAACAATTATTAAAAGAGCCGCAAAAGATGTAAGAACCAGCATGGCAAGCATATTTATCTCGTTCATAAGCAGCGCGAGCACCGAAAGCACCCCGAAAAGGATAAATAAAAATATTACCCACCCTGTCAGCCCTTCACGGTAAAGAACGAGTATGAATGAAAAAAAGACCAATGATGATCCGACATCGGGCTGGAGCAGTATCAGCATTACGGGCAGCATGATTATAAGGGTACTGTTTGTCAGCACCCTGGGATCATGTATTTTTTGCTTTGTATTGCTGAGGAACTGTGCAAGTGCAAGTGCAGTGGCAAGCTTTGCGAATTCAGCCGGCTGTATCTGTATCCCTCCGAACTGGAACCAAGATTGTGATGCGTTTATTTCTGTGCCGAAAAACAATACGGCCACAAGCATCAGGATTGCGAAAGCATAGAAAAAGTAGGAGAAAAAGAGGAAAAGCTTATTGTCGGTCATCAAAACCGCAAGTGCAATTACAACAGCCGCTAATATCCAGATGAGCTGCTTTCCGTATCTTTGGGTGGTGTCGAAAATACTGCTGTGTGCATCATCATAGACTGCCGAATAAATGCTTACCCATCCGATAAACAGAAACACCAGATATACAATGACCGTAAGCCAGTCAAGATTTTTCCATATGCTAATTCTCCTGCTCATCTGTCTCTGCAACTAACCTGTTGATAAAATCTGCCTCCAGCATTCTTTGTTCCAGCCATTTCCTGTTACCGGCAATCTCGCCGTTAAGGTACTTTTCGATAACAAGGCTTGCAATGGGTGCAGCCATTGCCGCTCCAAACCCCGCGTTCTCAACGTATACGGAAATAGCTATTTTAGGGTTATCCCTCGGAGCAAAGGCTATGAATACCGAATGATCGTCTCCGTGAGGGTTTTCGGCCGTTCCTGTTTTCCCGCAAATATCCAGCCCCGGAACCTGGGCAATCCTGGCCGTTCCTCCGTCCGGACCGTGCACAGCCCTGTACATTCCTTCAATTACCGGTTCAAACCATACCGAATCTATTGTTGTATAATTTTTTTCACGAAATGAAGGTTCAAAGCCGGAATTGGCCACATCCTTGAGAATATGGGGCGTAATATAATAGCCCCTGTTAGCTATTGCTGCGGTCATATTGGCCATTTGTACAGGCGTAACCGACAACTCCCCCTGACCCAGGGAAAGGGAGACCACCTGAAGTGAGCGCCATCTGTTCTCGCCGTAGAACCGGTCATAATAAGTTGGCGGTGGTACGAATCCTCTCAGTTCGTTAGGAAAATCGGCATCAAGCCTTTCTCCAAGCCCGAATGATTTTACATGATCGTGCCAAACATTGAAACCGGCGGTAACCGACCCGTATTTCGGATGGTCGAGCAGGTCTCTGAATATATGGCTGAAGTAGGTGTTGCATGATACCTGTATTGCAGCCGGCATTGCAACGGGCGTAACATGGTGCCTGCATCGTATGGTAAGCCGTCCCACGGTATAGTGTCCCGGGCATGTTAGCCTTGAAGCGTCGTCGATTATCCCTTCCTGGAGGGCTATAAGACCGTTTATAACTTTGAAGCTTGACCCTGCAGGGTAGTGAGCCATCAGTGCCCTGTTAAATAGAGGTTTCAGGGTGTCTGACGAAAGCTGCCTGAAGTTTCTTGTACGCACCCTGCCGACCAGCAGCTCGGGATGATATGCGGGAGATGAAACAAGTGACAATATTTCTCCTGTAGAAGGTTCAATGGCCACTATACTGCCAATCTTGTTTTGCATCAGCTTTTCTCCGTAGGCCTGTAAGGAGGCATCAAGCGAAAGTGTAATATCGTTTCCCACTGTAGCCGGTAAATCAAACCGCCCATCCTGGTATGAACCCATTATCCGGTTATGCACATCGACAAGGAACCTGCTAACTCCCTTCTCTCCGCGCAGCTCCTCCTCATAGGTCTTTTCGACACCTGTAATACCTATATAATCGCCCATAGCATAACCGGGGTTTTCTTCGATCATCCTCCGGTCGACCTCCCCTACATAGCCAAGTACATGAGCAGCAATTTCATTGCTGTATTTTCTTAAAGTGCGGGGTTGCACATAAAACCCCGGGAACTTGTACATCTTTTCCTGCAGCACCGCATATGTACGGGCTGAAATCTGCTTAAGGAATAATGACGAACGGAATCTTGAATACTCCCTTGCCCTGGCAATTTCGGTGTCAACATACTCCCTGTCTATCTCAAGTATTGCGCAAAATTCGACAGTATCAAAGGGAGCCAGCTGTGCCGGAACAACCATAAGGTCGTATGCAGGTTCATTATAAACGAGCAATTCACCGTTCCTGTCATAGATTAGTCCGCGCGACGGGTACTGAGTTACATTTCTCAGGACATTGCTGCTGGCACTAAGCTGGTAAGAGGGATCCAGCACCTGGAGAATGAACAGTCTGATAATGAAAAACAGCACGGGCAAAACTATCATGGCCCCGATAATGTATTTTCTGTCAGAAAAGTGGTCCTTCATTTTAGCTACTTAGTTAAAATACAGTATTATAGCCGGATTGTCAATTATTACTTCCTGTAGATGAAGTACTGGCTGATCAGCACAAGTAAAAGTGTAAATGCAGCACTCAGGATCACCCTTGTAAAAGTGTGAAAAAAATCGCTTAATCTGAACACCTCAATATAGAACAGAAAAAAATGGTGTGCAAGTATAAGGATTGCCGAATATTGAAAGAACCAGGAGAAACCGTAATAGTAAATTCTCGGGAAAGTGCCGGGAACATAGCCGTCTCTCGGTGCAAAATACCCGAGTACTGCAGGCCTGATGAAGGCCATAAAGACAGTTGCCGAAGCATGCAGCCCTGGGGTATTGGCAAACAGGTCTATTGACAGTCCCAGCACAAAACCAAGGCCCAGAAGCAGCCAGCCTGGAGTTTCGAAAGGAAGCAGTAAGATGAACAGGACATAAAAATAGGGATTTACAAATCCACTGAACTGCACATTATTCAGTATAAAAACCTGTAATAATACCAGTATGATTATACGTAATATGTTCCGGAGCAAAATCTTAATCATATCCTTCAGCCCTTTCCAGTTCAAGTAATTCATCCCTGAACAGGTCCTGAATTACGTATACGTGGTTTAATTTCCTGAAATCGGTAGCAAGGCTGACGTTAACCGACCAGAAGTTGCCGCCGGCTATCTCGAAGTCGGTTATCGTTCCTACCATGATCCCTTCCGGGAATATGGCTGATAAGCCTGAGGTAACTACCGAATCGCCGCTATTCAGGGTTACGTGGTGAGGTATATCGGTAAGTGTTGCCTTCGTCGGATCCCTTCCGTCCCAGTAGAGGGAGCCAAAATACCCGGTATCTTTAAGTTTGGAGCTGATCCGCAGATCTATGTTCAACAGTGGGAGGACTGTTGAAAAGTTATCCGATACCCCGGTAACAACACCTACTACACCGCTCCCTGATACAACCGCCATATCGGGTTCGATACCGTGAACCGAGCCCTTGTCAAGGCTCATGAAGTTATTCTGTTTGTTTACCGAGGTTGAAATAACCCGCGCAGGTATGTAATTATAACGTCTTTCCCATGCCTCTTCGAATTCAATGTCTTCGGCAAGCGGAACCTGCGATTTATATGATGAGAACAATTCATTCCTGAGCACCCTGTTCTCTTCATGCAGGGCTATGTTTGCCTCCCGGAGGCTGAGGTATTCCCTTAAGGAGTGGGTTTTCGTGTTGATATACCCGCTTATGTTTCTCGAGATGTTGAATGCAATGGCATTTTGATAGTTATTCTTCTGAAAAACCAGTATAAGGGCAATTGTTTCAAACAATATGAAAAGCAGTACGAAGTGGTTGCTCAGTATGAATCTTAACAGGTTGCGCATTAGCAGTGTCTCTCATTTTATCTCATCAGAAATGAAAACTTGTCGGCATTTTTCAGCGCTATCGCGGTACCCCTGGCAACTGCATGAAGAGGATCTTCCGCTACGTGAAAAGGTATATTAATTTTGTCGGCCAGCCTCTTTGACAGTCCCCTAAGCAGAGCGCCACCACCTGCCATATTTATTCCACGGTTCACAATATCTGCATAAAGCTCGGGCGGGGTCTGCTCAAGAACGTTCAGTATGGCCGATTCAACCTTAGATATTGATTTATCAAGGCAATGTGCAATCTCCTGGTATGATACAGGTATTTCAACAGGCATGGCGGTCATCAGGTTTGGGCCCCTTACTATGTAGTCGGGTGGTGCGTCATCCAGGTCGGGCAATGCCGAACCTACATTTATTTTAATATCTTCGGCAGTTCGTTCGCCTATTTTGATGTTGTGCTGGTGTCGCATATATGACTGTATATCGCTGGTAAAGCCGTCACCTGCAACCCTGATGGACTTGTTGCATACTATGCCTCCGAGTGCAATCACGGCAATCTCTGTCGTTCCTCCCCCAATGTCGACTATCATGCTTCCTTCCGGGGCTTCAACATCAATACCGATACCTATCGAAG
Source organism: Bacteroidales bacterium (assembly GCA_007131165.1). Taxonomy (GTDB): domain Bacteria; phylum Bacteroidota; class Bacteroidia; order Bacteroidales; family PUMT01; genus PXAP01. Next base: position 11,320 of record SLRB01000047.1, read on the forward strand.
CTGCCATGGGCTCAAATATCAGAAACACATCACGCCCGCCTGCATGTTCGGACGAATCGCGTACCGCCCTTACCTCAACCTCGGTACTTCCCGAAGGAATACATACCACCATCCTCAGTGAGGGGCTGAAAAGTCTCGGTTTGCTGTTAATGATCTTAATCATTCCCCTTATCATCTGCTCTGCGGCATTAAAATCGGCTATCACCCCGTCTCTGAGCGGCCGTATCGTCCTGATGTTTTCGTGCGTTTTGCCATGCATCTGTCGGGCTTTTTCGCCAATTGCGATCAGCTTGCCGGTTTGCTGGTCAATAGCTACTATAGAAGGTTCATCAACAACGATTTTGTCATTGTGAATGATGATGGTGTTGGCAGTCCCGAGGTCAATAGCCAGTTCCTGCGTCAAAAAAGAAAAAAGACCCATGTTGTGTTTTTAGTATTTATGATAAATTACTTGAATAATTCTTACTTAAAAAATAACAGAATTCTGCAGTGTATATTGCCGGTTAAAACTTTGCTGGCAGTTGTAGCCGGATATTTAGTGCCTGAAATGCCTTACACCCGTAAAGACCATCTTCATGCCTTTGTCATTGCAGAATTCAATCGAATCCTCGTCCCTTACCGAGCCTCCGGGCTGAATTACCGCAGTTATGCCTGCCTTCCATGCTATTTCGACCGAGTCGGCAAAAGGGAAGAAAGCATCTGATGCCAGCACTGCACCGTTCAGCTCAAACCCTCCTGCCACGGCTTTTTCTACCGCCTGTTTCAGTGCATCCACCCGCGATGTCTGGCCTCCCCCGCTACCAATAAGCTGTTTGTTTCTGGCCAGAACTATTGCATTGGATTTAGTATGTTTTACTATCTTGTTTGCAAATATAAGATCAGCCATTTCTCTTTCATCAGGTCCGGTACGGGTAACAACCTTAAGAGCGGCCTCTGTTTCTGTGCGCGTATCCCTGTCCTGTACCAGGATACCTCCCGTAACACTTCTGATAAGTTTTTCCGGGAGCTTTATATTTTCGGCTACCAGGATTATCCTGTTCTTTTTACTTTTAAGGATCTCCAGTGCTTCACTTGTAAAACCAGGCGCAATGACCACCTCAAAGAACAGTTTGTCCATTTCAGCGGCAGTATATTCGTCAATATCGCGGTTGGCCACCAGGACACCGCCGAATGCCGATAACGGGTCACCTGCCAGTGCACCGGTGTAGGAGCTGCACAGATCAGCCGCTGAAGCCAGTCCGCAAGCATTATTATGCTTGAGTATTGCAAAGGTGGTTTCATCGAACTCGGCAATAAGCTGGCAGGCGGCATCAATATCAAGCAGGTTATTGTAAGAGATCTCCTTGCCATGCAGCTGTCTGAAAGGGTATCCCTCTTCCTGGTAGTATACGGCATTCTGATGAGGGTTCTCTCCATACCTCAGTTTGCGGCCGTTACGGAACAGCACCGGGAAGGCACCCTCGTCTTTGCCTGAAAACCAGGAATGTATAGCTGTATCGTATGACGATGATACCCTGAAAGCCTCGCCTGCCATCTGCATTCTTTCTTCAAGCGTGGAGCTTCCTTCACGTTTTTCCAGTATTTCGAGCAATGCAGGGTAGTGCTCCTTCGAAGGGATTATCAGCACATCGTTGAAGTTTTTGGCAGCGGCCCTTATAAGGGAAATGCCCCCGATATCTATTTTTTCAATAATTTCCTGATCTGAAGCACCCTGGGCGACAGTATCCTCAAAGGGGTAAAGGTCGGTTACCACAAGGTCTACCGTAGGTATGCCATACTTTTCAAGCTCGCTGATATCGGAATCAATATCGCGCCGTGCAAGGATCCCACCGAATATTTTAGGATGAAGAGTTTTGACCCGGCCACCAAGGATTGAAGGATACCCTGTGAGGCTTTCCACACGGGTAACCGGGATGCCGGTTTTTTCAATAAAACCGGCAGTTCCACCAGTTGAATAAATCTGAATATCAAGCTTGTTCAGAGCCTCAGTAATTTTATCGAGGTTATCTTTGTGCCAGACTGAAATAAATGCCGATGTTATTTTTCTTAAAGCGCTCATTAACAGGTTATTATTTTTCATCTGCAAAGTTATATAAAAAGTTAAATATTTTGCATGTGCTGTTATGCAAAAACCGGTAAAACAATAAATACAGCATCATTTTTGAGTTTTAAGGAACCTTAACTAAAAAAATGAGTTTACGGTGAATAATAGCCGGGGGTTATAGAAAGAAATGAAATAAAAAATTCATAATTTTGTTGTCTGAAAACTTTTACCGGTAAAATATTTTACCAGCCATACAGTATATAACCTTAACCGGATGATATTATTGAAGTTGCTCAAGGAGAGTCTTGTCTTCGCCTACAGTTATGTAATGGTGAACAAACTCCGCACATTGTTGTCGCTGCTGGGGATCACAATCGGTATTTTTGCCATCATCTCGGTATTCACAATAGTCGATTCGCTCGAGCGAAACATAAGGGAGAACATTGAACAGCTCGGCGACAATGTCATATATGTCCAGAAATGGCCCTGGTCATTTGATGCCGATTACGCCTGGTGGGTATATATGCGACGTCCGGTACCCGATTTACGTGATTATGAAGAGATACGCCGCAGGTCACAGTTTGCCGGATCCGTTGTATTTTCGGTCTCAACAGGAGGGATGGTAAGATATGAAAGCACATACCTGGAAAATACCGGTATATGGGCAAATTCTCATGATTTTGAGAGTATAAGGCATTTTGAGCTTGAGCGTGGCAGGTATTTTACTCCTTTCGAATCAGCATCCGGAAGGCCGATTGCCATTATCGGGCATGAGATTTCACAGCGGCTATTCAATGGCATCGATCCTGTAGGAAGAGAGATCCAGATTTCGGGAAGAAGAGTAACGGTAATAGGAGTGGCTGCCCGTGAGGGCATGGACATGGTAGGCGGGGGCAGTCTTGATGAGTTGGTGCTTGTACCGCTAAATTTTGCAAGAACCATGTACAACATCAGGTCAGACCGGTTGAACCCGATGATAATGGTCCAGGCAGGGCCTGATATCTCAAACCAGGAACTTATTGATGAGCTGCGCCTTATCCTCAGGTCTGCCAGGCGTCTTTCACCCGCGGTTGACGATAATTTTGCCCTTAACCAGGTAAGTGCTATCAGCCAGGGCCTTGACCAGATATTCGTGATGATCAACCTGGTGGGATGGATCATCGGCGGCTTTTCTATTCTGGTAGGCGGCTTCGGGATTGCCAACATCATGTTCGTGTCGGTAAAGGAGAGAACCAACATTATCGGCATTCAAAAATCGCTCGGTGCAAAGAATTACTTCATTATGCTGCAGTTTCTCTATGAATCGGTCATGCTGGCGATCGCAGGGGGGGCACTCGGACTAATACTGATTTTTGGGGGCACTGTGCTGGTAAGCAGTACGTCAGATTTCACCATTACACTAACAGCAGGGAATATTATACTGGGCCTTTTTGTTTCGGCAGTTATCGGCGTCGTTGCAGGTTATGCCCCTGCATATGCCGCATCGAGGCTTAACCCGGTGGAGGCTATCAACCATACCTTCTGATCATCCGGAAGTACGGCCCCGGCCTTTCTAACAGCCATCAGATTATTACCTGGCAATACTACTGCAGGAATTTCCGTCCGGGCTGCCGGGCAGGTTTCCTGCATGGCATTATCAAAACGATTTGCAATATGACCGCCCTGCCAAAGAGCCTATCATACGGCCCTTTGACTACACTTGCTTTACCGGCCTCTGCCATAGCTGCCTATGTAGTTGGTAAGTGCTGTAAAATCCTCTACTGTAAGCTGCTCCGGCCTTAGCGACAAAAGTCCGGTGGCGGGGTCATTAAACGGTTCTCTACCCCCTTCGCACCGTTCAGCCAGGCCACCCTCTTTCCCGGTTCTGTTGTTGCCGCTTTTTCCCTGCCCGGCCGGAAGAAACCGGCTAAGTGAGTTCCTGAGCATTTTGCGCCTCTGGTTAAAGGCCGTCTTCACTACCTTGAAAAACAGCTCTTCATTACAGGGCAGTTTTGCATAAACTGCTGCCTCCTGATCTGCCTTCCCGGTTGCCCCCTGGCCTGCATCACCAGCTGCCTCCTGATCTGCCTTCCCGGCGGTCTCCCTGCCTGCCCTGACAGCCTTTCCTTTTTCACCCTCCAACCTTCGCGTAAGCCTGATCACAGCCGAGGTAACTTTCGGCGGTGGCACAAAAACCTGCGGTGGCACGGTAAACAGCATTTCGGCATTGTAATAAGCCTGTAGCAACACGCTCAAAATGCCGTAGACCTTTGACCCGGGGGGTGCGACGATCCTGCCGGCCACCTCTTTCTGTACCATACAGACCACCTCTTTAACAAGATGCTTGTTTTCAAGTATTTTAAAAAATATCTGGCTTGAGATGTTGTAGGGGAAGTTACCGATGATGGCAAGCGGTTGCGTATATTTCTGCGAAAGCGGGTACTTTAAAAAATCCTCCTCGTCGATCATCCCTTTAGTTTCAGGGTACCGTTCTTTCAGGTATACGGCCGATTCAGCATCAATCTCAACCAGGCGTAGCGAAATATCTCTTTTTTCAAGGAGATATTCTGTCAGCACCCCTGTCCCGGGCCCCACCTCGAGAAGGTGTTTGTAGCCATCGAATGAGAGGGCCCGCGTTATCTTTGCAGCTATGTTCCTGTCGGCCAGAAAGTGCTGTCCAAGGCTTTTTTTTGGGTTGACAGGATACATAATACTGGCTGTTTAGTTGAGGGGTACCTGCCGGGCAGGCGCGCGGAGAATGTTGATTATAACATAACAATTGACGCTTTGAGGCGGCATTGCGGGATCATTCGCTTAGGCATGATGACGGCATTCTCCTTTTGAGGTCACCGGACGGTCAGGCCACCTTGAGTTTCTTGAAGTTCACCTTTTCAATTTTTTCGCGGGCAAACTTGATGTCAACGTTAAGTTTACCGTTCTTGCCAGAGGGCATCTCGAACATCGGGTCGATCATTATAGCTTCACATATTGAACGCAGCCCCCTTGCACCCAGTTTGAACTCGATCGCTTTGTCTACTATATATTCGAGAACCTCCTCGTCGATTTTCAGGTCTATGCCATCCATTTTGAATAGTTTGGTGTACTGCTTTATCATCGAGTTTTTCGGCTCGGTAAGGATGGAGCGCAGAGTACCCCTGTCGAGTGGATTTAGGAATGTGAGCACAGGCAGCCTGCCGATTATCTCAGGGATTAACCCGTATGACTTGAGGTCCTGCGGAGCGATATACTGAAGCAGGTTATCGCGGTCAACCTGCTCGGCCTTTACCGCCGCAGTATATCCAACTACCTTGGTGTTCAGTCTTTGCGCTATCTTTTTCTCGATACCGTCAAACGCACCGCCGCAGATGAAAAGGATATTCTTTGTATTGACCGGTATCATTTTCTGGTCGGGGTGTTTCCTGCCCCCCTGCGGTGGTACGTTCACCACCGAACCTTCAAGCAGTTTCAGCAATCCCTGCTGGACACCCTCGCCGCTCACGTCTCGTGTGATCGAGGGGTTGTCGCTTTTGCGGGCTATCTTGTCTATCTCGTCAATGAATACTATCCCTCTTTCGGCCGACTCGACGTTGTAATCGGAAACCTGTAACAGCCTTGTCAGTATACTTTCAATGTCTTCGCCCACGTAGCCCGCTTCAGTCAGCACCGTAGCATCGACAATGGTAAAAGGTACATGAAGCATCCGTGCGATGGTGCGTGCAAGCAGTGTCTTACCTGTACCTGTTTCACCCACGAGAATGATATTGGACTTTTCGATCTCCACCTCCTGATCTTCCCTGTGGCTACCCTGCATTAACCTTTTGTAATGGTTATAGACGGCAACCGAAAGGTATTTCTTTGCTTCATCCTGGCCTATTACGTACTGGTCAAGAAAAGCTTTTATCTCAAGTGGTTTGAGAAGCTTGATATGCTGAAGGTCCAGATCGGCTTTTGATTTAACCTCCTCCTTTACAATTCCGTAAGCCTGCTCGGCGCAGGAGTCACAAATATGTCCGGAAACACCGGCAATCAAAAGGTTGGTCTCTTTTTTGGTCCTGCCGCAGAAAGAGCACCTTTCCGATTTTTTGTCGTTCGAATAAGCCATGTTGCAAATAATTGTATGAACCTTCTTTTTACTTAATGATCGTTTTGCAGGTTGAATTGTTGCTGGTTTCCAAATGCCGGCAGTACTGCGTGCCTGATGGCGGCTTTTTGCCGTGCAAATAACCGGGGGAAATCTGAACCCGGCACCCTGACTCACAACGGGAATGTAAAACTAATTCATTTTCACATAATATGGAAATTTTTTTTACCGGTTACAATTCTAAACCCACCAGTAAGGGTTTGTGCCCGTGCCGGTAAAGGGTTGAAGTAATAATACAGCATTACAGGGTGCCATCGGCTTTTGTTTTCAGGAGTGTGATCATGCTGTTGCCACCCTGTTCGCTTGAGCCGATTATTACATAGCCGCCGTCATCTGACAGCTCTATCGCTGCGGCCCGCTGCTTTCCCGTGCCCCCGTATGTCTTTGAAAACACTTCGTTTCCGGCAGCGTCAATTTTGATAAGGAATATAGCATGGTTTACATCCGATATCTCCTGTGTCCCGGTTATTACAACATCACCCTCGGGTGTAACCCTGAACCCGCTTGCTGTGTGGGTTACAGCCCCGCCAATTGTTTTGGTCCAGAGAGCTGCAGAAATGTCCTCCTGAATGCGTGTCAGGAAAATATTTTTTATCCTGGTTGCGGGGTCTGTTGTAGTACCCAAAAGATAGTAACCGCCTGCAGGGGCAGGCGTTATGGCCACACCACTGTCATTGCCTGCACCCCCATAGGTAAACGGATATGTGATTCTGCCCAGCTGGTTAACCTTTGCCACCAGTATATTCAAGCCTGCCTGGCCCGGCTGGGCAAAGCTCCTGGAATAACCTGCAAAAACAAAACCGTTTTGCGTTGCGGCTACCGAAATGGCGGCATCATTCCCCGGGCCGCCGTATCTCCTTGTCCACAAAGTATCACCCTGGTGATCGGTCCTTATCATAATTACGTCGGTCCTTTCTTTTTCAAAATCCTCAGTTTTGCCAACCAGCAAAAGTCCCCTGTCGGCTGTTTCAACAAGGTCATATCCTGTTTCGTTCGAAAATCCCCCGTAGCTTTTTGTCCACATGGTATTTCCCCAGGCATCAGTCCTTACCAGGTACATGTTACTTACCGGTATTCTGTGTTTTGTGTCGGCATATGTATTCCCGAGAATCGCAAATCCCCCGTCCCTCAGCACAATAATCCTGTTGGCGCTGCTCAGGTAGGATCCTCCGAATATCTTCCTGTCCCACATCGGGTTCCCGTATCTGTCGGTCCTGTAAAGGACTATCTTCTGCACATAATCATCGGTAACCGTGTTTCCCGTAAATGCATAGCCGCCATCCGGCACCCTTATGATATCGCTGCCCTCATCATACAGGTAGGTGCCGAAATGCTTCATGAATGAACCAGACCGGGAAGGGCTGAATGTCTCCTCCTCGCATGATAATGCCAGTATAATGCATGCTGCCAGCATGCATGTTTTATATATAAACCTTATTACAAACGGCCGGGCCATAATATTTTATCTGTTAACTATCCTGTAAACCGGCAGACGGTAACCCGCGGAAATGGTCAGGTTATCAAGCCTGAAATCGCTTTCGGCATAGAAGAAGTCGAAAACCGTTTGCGGCTCCCACCTCTTATCTTCGACTGCCATACAGGTTAAACTATGGAAATACCTCAAATCAATGAAGAGGTCGCCCCTGCCTGCCCGTAATTTGATACCGGCACCGGCTACAGCCGACAGGGTTTGGCTGGTGCGCTTTTCATCAATGTTTATCCCGGTAGATCTGAATGGGCTGTAGAACAGCTCACCTGTATTTTTATGTGTTCTGCTGTAATCGGTCACTGCCGACATCATCATGCCGTATGATGCACCAAGCCTTATGTAAGGTGCCAATTCAGAAAGCAGGATATCGAATGTAACAGAGGCAGGAAACTCAATTCTCTGCTGGGTCTCTTCGGCCCTTACCCGGGCAAAACCATGCTGAAGTGATGAATAGACAAAGCTGTTATAAGTATAGATGCCCTCAAGATGTATTTCAACCCTGCTTACCGGGAATACTGCCAGTCCGGCTCCAGTCTGGAACCCGGGTTTTCTGAAGGAGTAGCTGCCATGGTCGGTGCCGGGATCGTAGGGCCCGTACTGTTCGATCATTCTTGCAAGTGACAGGTTGCTTCCGGCAAAGGCGCTGAAGGCTATAATACGTTTTGAACTGAATTCCGAAAAGAGGGCTCTGAGTTCAGGGGAATCTGAGGGGTGTGGAGAGTAGAGCGGATTGTCCCGCAGGAGCCTGTGCATAGTAGTTTCAGCCTCTGCCCGTTGGTTGGCAGCCAGGTATGCAAGTATCAGAAGCCTGTTTGCCCGTTCCATCTGTAAGCGTGAGAAGCCGCTCACCATACAATCCTTGAGCAGCCGCGGCACCTCTTCAAACTTTCCGGTGTCATAAAGGAACCATGCTGTTTCCAGGGCAACCACACAGTCCTCCTGCCCCTTTCCCTGAACGGCAAAAAAGCACATAAACGCAACACAGCAGGCAGCCTTCCTTATAAACTTATTCAAACACATATAATACTGAAAGTTAGCAACCCCGTAAACTTTAAAATTACAAAAATGTTTTTATATTTTTTTGCCCTGCATTACCCGGACCATTGAAATTTCGCCGGCAGGCAATTATTCCTGTTCATGGTTTGTTTCTGTTATGAACACCCCTCAAGGAAGATTTTTAAATCAGTATTCAACTGATTATTTCCCTTTCGGGGAATCCCGCCAGGGTAATAACCCGCTGAAATGGTTATGGAGAATCCCTTTTGCGGAGTAAATCCACAATTCGCGTCAGTTTAAGTACATGTAAGTTTTTGACGCGATAACTGTAAAACCTGCA